>JAUWKY010000253.1 GCA_030613915.1 Syntrophobacterales bacterium | reverse complement strand
GAATCTCACCTGATACCGGGTGTTTGAAGATCTCTCCTTCCCGGTATACCTCAAATTGCATGCCCACTCTTGCCCCGGCAGATTTTCCCAAATCGAGGATGAAAGTGTTGCCTTTCTGGTGGATGATGAATCCCCGCAAGGGGAACTTGCTCACCAACTGGGCCACGAACGGACGGATCTTTTTGGACATAGCCCCAACGCTTCCGGCCGCCAGCCGGTCGGCCACTTTGATGGCGGCACTTTCCGTCTCAATAATTTTAACGTTGAGATCTAACCCTTGTCGGTGACTGGTAACTGCGCCGGTGACTATGTAGGTGGCTCCCAACACCCGCCCCAATTGGGCTGCGGTATTCGCGTCAATCACCCCGGCCATTCCCAATTGTTGCTCTTCGACAATCTTTTGCAGAGCTTGTCGCTCAATGACGTCGAAACGGCCCTGGTTTACGAAAGCAGTGGTGAGCCACTGGGCGACAACCTTCCCAAGTTCCTGAGACTTGGCCCTCTCTCCTTGAGCTTCAAGATCCACCACGGCAATCCTGGAACGAGCAGCAGCGTGCACCGATGCTTGAAAGGTAGTCCACAAAAGGAGGGCAAAGATGAAGATGGCGCAGCTTACCCTTGCCCGCTGGTGTGGCCTCATGTCTACTCTCCTCGCGAGTGCTTAGACTTGGGGTGCTTCTGCCAGGCTGGGTCAGCAAAAGGCTTGTAAGATCCAGCGAACTCATCCATTTCGTCAGCCAGGTCGGTAAAGATGCAGTCCGCTCCCTCGTGGGTGAAGTAAGCTCCATGGTTTAGTGCCATCTCGCGTCCCACTTCGGGATGATCAACTAACATGCAGGGGCGATACAAGTTGTCATCATATGGTATCTTGGCTTTTATCGCCTGGAACAATGGCGAGTTAAGAGCTTCCTTTAATGAGTATTCGTGGATATTGTGAGTGGCAAAATGGCAGAAAACACAGGGCTCCACATCGCCTTTAGAATTGATATGAGCATACTTGCGGGCGCCTGACATGCAGCCATTCACCCACGGGGCATCGTTCCAAAAATCTATGAATAGAATTGGCTTGCTGTTGCGCCAACGACCGAGAGACTCCCTGAGATAATCTCTTTGCTGCGGAGTGGGCATCAGTTCGGTCTTGGGGTCCCTTCCCACCGGGACATACATGAAGTAGCAGCCGAGAAGGCAGCCTTTGTCAATCATAAAATCCACGAATTCGTCGCTGGTGATGGAGTCGTGGTTTTCCCTGGTTTGGGTGGCGGAGTAGCCGAAGAGCACGCCGGCATCACGAAGCATGTCCATGGCCGCTATGACCCGGTCAAAGTGGCCTTTTCCCCGCCTCTGATCCGTAGCTTCCCTGAAGCCTTCAATGCTTATGGAAGGAATGACATTGCCCACCGAGATAATCTTTTGCGCCACTCTCTCATCAATGAGACCCCCGTGAGTGTACACCAGGAAGGACATATCATTGTGCTTTTCGAAGACATCAAATATATCCTTCCGGAAGAAGGGCTCACCACCGGAAACAGTGATGAAATAGATGCCCATTTCTTTGGCCTCGATGAGGATCCGGTCTATGGTCTCGAAACTCAATTCCTCAGTCTGCTGGTAACTGCCAGCATAGCAGCCGAAACACTTGAGGTTGCAACGCATGGTCGGGCTGATAACCAGGAATCCTGGTGGATAGTAGCCTCCAGGCTGTTCAGCAAAGGCTTTGCGTTTATTGGTTCCTACCAAGAGCTGGTTGATGACGTAGCTCTGGATGATGGTCTTGCGATGGTGAGGATTGAGAGAGCGAAGGATTTTCTTGGTAAATTCCAGAGCGGGGTGTCCCTGGTCAAAAAGGTCGCGGATCCAGCGAATCCGGCGAACGTAGTAGTCCCTCTTGCCAAGCTTCTCGGCAAGTCTCCCTATGGTTCGATAGGTGAGCTTGAATAGTTTGTCGTTAGTTACATGGGCCAGAGACTCCATGAGCATGTTAATGACGTACACTTCCAGCCGATGGCTGTTCTTTTTCAATGTTCCCCTCCAAAACAGCAGAAATTCACTGTCGAATTTTCAGCCGGATTTCATTAGTATGTTGAGGGCAACGAGAGTTTAGCACTGAAATTCGCTCTTGCCAAGCAGAGCCCGCCTACCATGTATTAATGTATTCCACGGCCCCAGGACTGCCGGAAATCCCGTCGACAACCATCAAGAACACACCCGGTATATAGAAGCCTCAAGCCTAATACGTCCTTTTCAGTTCAGGCGATCAGGTGCCAGAACCGCAGGAGGCCATCACCCACACCCACAAACATGAGACTGCCCAATATACTTCCGCTCATCAACAGGGTGTAGCTCTTTTTCTTTGGCACGCCAATGATGTGGGCCAGAAACACTCCGCTCCACATGCCGCCTCCCTTCATCGGTAGCATGGTAAGCATTAGTACTCCCACATCACCAAAAGCTTGCAGCCTCTGGAAAAAGCGTCGCTTTTTTGCCACCTTCCCTTTGCGCTGAAAATATCCACTAAGCCGTTGCAGCCGTTCACTGGTAAATGTGTGTTGGTACAGGTAATAAAAGCAAGGAATCTGCAAGGTGTCCATAAAAACAACAAGGGGAAAGAAGAGTAAAAGGTTAAGTCTAAACAAGCTAGCGGTTAGAATCGCTACGGGCCTTCCCCCTACAATGTAGAGAGCTATGAAGTAAAGGAGGCTGTGCTCGTGAAGATGCTGCTGCAGCCATACAACCGAATCTCCCATTAATTCAACACCAGTGTCGAGCCTCCAGTGAAGGTCGGAAGTCTTAACTATTTAGCTTAACTGCGGTTATTTTTCAATGACTTTTTACTTCATCTTCTCATACGCACATGGACAAAGTCTTTGCTGCTGTAGAAAGGTAGTAAGCCCAGAAAGGTTCCAAGGATGGGCAGGGGATCGTCCATGTCAATGATGTCGTAACTCATATTGGCTTGGCGAAATTGGAAGAAGCTCGGTTTCAACCGCCACCTGTTGGGGTTTTGCAGAAAATGGAGAATATCCCCTGGCAGGAGCCAGCGGCAAAGATGTCCCAACCTATAGGTATGCACAGCCGGAAAATCTAGCCCCAGGGCCATCAGAGTAAGAAGGTAGGGGAAATTCACTCCTGTATTGACGGCCAGAGCCAGCGATCCCCAGAAGCGTGGGTTGACCTCAAGGAGCTTGGCTGTGCCATCACGGCTGTCGATTTTGAACTCAACCATGCCCACACCCACCAAGCGCAGGCTCTCCAGGAGTCTGGCGCCGTCACGTCTTGCTTGTTCGTGGATGATGCTTTGGCGCAGAGTGCTGGGACCGCCCTGGACCGGATACTCGCGGAGGCGGCGATGAATAAAACTGGCGCGCACCTGATGATTCTGGTCCAGTAGAAAACTGGCGCCAATTCCCGCACCCTCAGAAGGCAATCTTTCCTGCACCAGTGGCGATTGTCCAGAACGAAACACTCGGGCCAGAGCAGCCGGCAGTTGAGCCGGTTCCTCCACGTATTCCACCCCCGCACTACCAGATCCCACCCTTGGCTTGACCACCACCGGGTACTCCAGTTGTTTACTAAGTGGCTTGGCTTCTGCCATGTTGTCGATCTCGAAGGTTCTTGGAATGGGGATATCAAGGTCTTCTGCTCGTCTGAGCACCTTCAGTTTGTCGCGGGCAAAGAGCAGATGATGGTGGGCGGCACAAGGGAGGCTGGTTATATTTTGGAATCTCTCCCTGTTACGAGCAAGCAAAAGAAGAGTGTCTTCCTCCATGGGCATGAGTACGTGGTGGGGGTGGCGCTTTAGGTACGTCTCAAGAAAATCAAGATATTGGGACGGCTGCAATACTGGGGAGGGAGTGCGCACCCGGCAGTGGCAATATCGTGAGAATAGAGCCGGCGCCAAGTAGGTGCTTTCCCCAACCGTAACTTGCACTCCCCGGCGGCCTAGGGCGCGAACCGCAGCAAGCGTTTTGCGCCAGTAGCCATCGGTTACGAAGACTCGAATTCTCTTTAGATCTTTCCTCATCAAGTCAATCATGGGCTCATTACAGTGACTAAGGTTTCAGGTGTCGGGTACCAGGTT
>JAUWKY010000113.1 GCA_030613915.1 Syntrophobacterales bacterium | reverse complement strand
AACCTGGTCCAGGTGGGCAAAGTGGTCTGGATGGTATTTTTTTGCAAGTCGTCGATAAGCGGTCCTGATTTCCACTTCAGAGACTTCGGGGTACAGTTCCAGCAGGGCATAGCAACAGGCCGGGTCGAGTTGGGGTGAGGTGCCTCGATATCGGGACTTAATAGCCTGCCATTGAGCTGGAGCAAGGTTCAAGGCCTCAGCAATTCGGTGCAAAAGCCTGAGCTGACGTTCTTGCAGAGGCCCCTCAATGAGCAAGCAGAGTGTGGCGAGGATTTCAAGCAAACGGTTGCGCATACTTACATCTGAGTGGTTTTTGAAGGTCTTTGCCATGGCATGAATGTCCAGGTCCACTTCGAGGAGCCGCTGGAGAAGCTCTCCTGCCATATGCTCGTCTTCGGCGTCGAATTGAAAGAGTCTGGAGATGAAACGTACTGTTTCGCTACTATCATCAGAAGAGGGAGCGGTGTTGGCCTTCAAAAAAAGGGTTGTGAAGCCAAGGAGGTTAGCTATGAGTAGATGGCCTTCTTGGGCATGGAGTTTGGGCGTCAGCTTGTGGCCTGCCATATAGCCGAGCACAGCACCAATGGGGCCTCCAACGAAATACCCCAAGCCTGCACCCACCGCTTTCGACCAGCCTCTCATCTCGTCTCCGAATGGTAACAACCGTTTAGTGAAATTTCCTTGACACTATGTCACGTCGATGTTAGCTTGCGCAAGATAATTTGAACCCTTTGAAATCAAAGGGGATTTTAGCAGGATGTAACCTTTGCTTCAAGCAAGGAACTCATGAGGACAAAAGCAGTACTCATAACGGTTGCATGCTCGGAACTCTTATGGAGGATCCGTGTCTTAGTGTAAGAGGGGGAGGACACTATCCTATGAAAACCATGATGTTTGCGCTCGTATCAGCAGCTTGGGCCGCTCCTGCCGGCGGCACTCCCCGCAGTGGTATCATCCACATGATACTCGGTGCCGGCGCGGTAGTGAAGCTCGTGCTGATTATACTGCTTTTTCTTTCAATCGCCTGCTGGGCGATTGTTTTTCTGAAACATAGAGTCTTAAAAAGAGCAAGCAAAGAAAGCTCTCGCTTTCTCAATCTATTTTGGAACAGCAAGAATCTTGCGACTGTTTATCGAGAATCCAAGAACATGGAGGATAGTCACTTGGCTGAGATTTTCCGAGTAGGTTATATGGAACTCGGTAGGCTGACCAAAGCCAGCGATCGTGAGAAAGCGGAAAATCCCAATGATTTGGAAGTGAAAATGATGTGGATCGACAATATGGAGAGGGCTACACGCAGCGCTGTCAATGGTGAGGTACAGCGGCTGGAGAAAGCCCTGACCCTATTGGCCACCACGGGTAATTCCGCGCCATTTATTGGGCTCTTCGGCACAGTGTGGGGTATAATGGTTGCTTTTCAGGGCATCGGTCTCAAGGGATCTGCAACTTTGGCTGTTGTGGCTCCTGGTATCTCCGAAGCGCTCATAGCGACCGCTGCTGGTCTGGCTGCGGCCATTCCTGCTGTAATTGCTTATAATCATTTCACCAATAAGGTGCGAAATCTAGAGACAGAAATGGTCAACTTCGCCAATGATTTTTTGAACATTGTGAAAAGAGATCTGGTGAGACGCTCCAGTCAGACTTCGTCCAGCGGGCAGATTGAAGTGGATTAATAATTCTATAGGTAGGTCGGGTGGTTTCCGCCTCGGCGGAGTTCACCCGACAATTAGGCTTATGCCGGGTGCCTTATGTCGGATCAACCCCGCTGAAGCGGGACTTGGGCAAGAACGATCCGACCTACGAGTACGATAACCTCCGAAGAGGTTTCTCCATGGAACTGAATCGTGGAAGCCGCAGGCTAATGTCTGAGATTAACGTCACCCCCTTTGTTGACGTCATGCTGGTGCTTCTCATTATTTTCATGGTGACGGCGCCAATGATGATGCAAGGTGTGGATGTTAATTTGCCACGGACTACCACGCAGCCGATTGCCTCCGAAGAAGAGCGGCTGGTAATCTCCTTAACGGCAAAACGTGACATATATATGAACGAGTACAAGATCTCCCTGGATTCACTGCAGAGGAAACTGCAAACCATTTTCCAGAACCGGCCGGATAAAGCTGTGTTTCTCCGTGCCGACCAGAAATTGCCCTACGGATTCGTTATGGAAGTGATGGCTGCTATTCGTCAGAGTGGGGTCAAAAGAATGGGAATGGTTACTGAACCATTACAAGAGATACCATGATTGACGGCACAGTAAAAAGTCCATCTGTCCGCCGCAGGCGGAGTTACTGCGCCGTCTCTGAGTCTTGATTTTTTGTGAGTCCATCATGTTAGCGGATGCTGTTTATCGCACCAGACTAAGGACACATGCAGATAGGAAACTGATGTCTCTGATGCTGGCATGTTCTCTTATTTTGCATGGTGTCGTGGTGATAGTCGGAACAGCCAAGTGGGGACTGACTATCGGGAAACCGCGTTTGGCTCCTGTATACTCCGTGGAGTTGGTAACGTTGCCTGCTCCTCGTACAAAGAAGTATCCTGCGTTCAGTACTGGGCGGAGGACAAGGACGGTGGCGCGACAGCAAGCAATCGCAATCCCGCGCTTTCGAACGAAAGAGCAAGCTTTAGCCCTGAAGAAAAAACATCGACCCTCAGCACCGAACGACGAGGCAGAGGAGGTTAAGTTTGCTAAAGATGTCTTGACTAAAATTGAGCGTCGTCCACCCCCACAACCAACGGTATCGAAAAAGCCTGTAGATGTGCCACCACAATCTGCTCCAGGCAAGCAGAAGGTGTCGTTGGTAAACATAGGCGGTATGAAGGGTGGTGAACTCAGCCAGGCTCTGATGCTCTACCGGGCGCTGGTCAATGAGAAAATAGAAAGCAATTGGGTGCTTCCCGAGCGGTTCAGTCAAGAAAAAGAAGACCTCGAGGCAGTAGTGGTGGTTCGAGCTCGTAGGGACGGCACCGTATTTGATATTAATTTTGAAAAGAAGTCCGGGGATTCTTACTTTGACGACTCGGTGCTTAAGGCTATCCTTAAATCAAAACCATTTCCTCCGTTTCCTGATATCTACAGCCCGCAAGAGGAAGAGATCGTCATTCGCTTCGCACCTGAAAATGTGAGATCCTAGTACTATGAGCTGCTGCTACTCCCGGAACCTCCGTGCGTATTTCCTCTGTCTATCGGTCGTTCTCCTGGTTATCTTCCAGGCGACACCTGCCGTAAGCAGGATTTACATTGATATTAACTCCCCCTTGCAAAAGAAGATCCCTATTGCCATTCCAAGTTTTCTTAACGAGGGTGGCGATGGCGCCAACCAGTCAATGGGGAAAAATCTGGCAGCAATACTGAACGATGCCTTGTCTTTCAGCGGTCTGTTCCAAGGGTTGGATCCGGCGGTATTCCTTCAGGATCCTGAAAAAATGGGGGTCAAGAAGGCGGAGATAAAATTTTCCGAGTGGAGCTTTCTCGGTGCCGATCTATTGGTGCGAGGCAGTTACCAGATTCAGGGTGAGCAGTTGGGGTTGGTGATTCGTCTTTTTGATGTGATTCAGCAGAAACTATTGTTGAAGAGGACCTACACCAATGATCTGAGTGCTGCAAGGCAAACTATTCTCACATTTGCAGACGAGATGATGTTGCACTTAACTGGAGAGCTCGGGATTTTTCATACCCAGATTGCTTTTGTGGGAAAGGCTACCGGCAAGAAGGAAATCTATTTCGCTGACTTTGATGGCTCCAATATTCGCCAAATTACTCGCGACCACCACATAAACCTCTCACCGGCCTGGTCACCGGACGGAAAGAAAATTTCCTATGTTGGTTATAAGCGAGGGAATCCGGATCTTTACACTATGGATCTCATCACGAAAGTTGTGGAGCCCATCAGTATGCGCCCAGGGCTGAATATAGCGCCCACCTACTACCCCAAAGGTGGCAAATTGGCCGCCACCTTGAGCTTTACTGGCAACCCCGAACTCTACCTGTTGGATGCCAGAGGTGAGATACTGAAGCAACTGACTATTAGCTGGTCTATAGATGTTTCTCCTTCTTGGTCGCCCGATGGCCAGAAGTTGGCCTATGTCTCCAACCGAGCGGGCAAACCGCAGATTTACGTCTTGGATCTTTCCACTGAGCGCAGCACGCGCTTGACCTTTGAGGGCGACTATAATACGTCACCTGCCTGGTCTCCCCGCGGTGATCGGATACTCTATGCTGGCTTGCATGATGGTATGTTTGATATTTTTATGATAAACCCAGATGGTAGTGAATTGCGCCAGCTTACAGGGGGTGAAGGGAACAATGAAAATCCGTGTTGGTCTCCGGATGGAAGGTTGATTCTTTTTCAGTCAGACCGCCGCGGTACCCTAACCCTCTGGGTGATGCAGGCAAATGGCACGGACCAAAGGAGACTTCGTCTTAACCTCGGCGGCTCCCAAACAGAGCCTGACTGGTCTCCACGATTGACGAGAGCAACTCCTTAGTAGTATAAAGGGACCCAGCAAAAACGGCTGGCCCACAAATTGTGTGATGTTTTGCTCCAGCCGCTGGGTTGGTTGCATTTGGTTGGGTTTTTGCATAGGGCATGAAGGAATCGTTGACAAGGAGAGGAGGGTAATGAGGCATGCGTAAGAGTAGAGCGTGGATTTTCGGTGCAATTATGTTGGCTATGCTGCTGGCGCTGGGAGTTTCATGCGCCAAAAAACAGGTGACAATGGAAACCCAGGAAATGGCTGCAGAGGAGGGAGCGGCCCAACAGAGCGCTGAAGACGAGGCAGCTCGTCGGGAAGCTGAAGAGGCGCGTCTGCAAGAGCAGAGGGCAAGAGAAGCACGCCAGAGGCAAGAGGCGTCCAGTATGTCTGAAGCAGCCAGACGAGCAGCCTTCGAGGATGAAGAAATTCACTTTGACTTCGACAAATATGTTCTCACTCCCCAGGCCATGATGATTCTGGACGATAAGGCGGCATATTTGCGCGAACATTCTGGAGTGCGCGTCCTGGTTGAGGGTCACTGCGACGAGCGCGGTAGCAACGAGTATAACTTGGCTTTAGGTGACCGCCGCGCAAATAGTGCGAAGAATTACTTGGTCAAGTCAGGGGTGGCTGCGAGTCGAATTACCACCATTTCCTATGGTGAAGAGCAGCCTCTCTGCATGCAGCAAAACGAGTCTTGCTGGTCCAGGAACAGAAGGGGTAATTTCGGCGCTAGATAGATATCTGCGCCTGGCAGGCTGCCTGACCGTACCAGGTTGAATCAGTACCGACACAGCAGGTATCGGTCCTGCCTATCTGCTGATGGGCCAGGCCCGACTCCTGATTTACAACTCAGGTTTTGGGCAGGTTGAGTGAGTCTGCAGAGCTGATTCACCTGGCCGGCATAGTGGCTGGGCAGATAGCAACCACAAGTTTGCATTGGTTCCTGCTGTCTCGTTTTGGGAGCACTATTTCATACGCCAGGTGTGTGCAGTAATGCACCCGGGGACGGATCTCTTTGCCCGCCTAGCTATGGTTTTAACTCACATTAGAAAGAAGGCTTTCCAGATATTCACTCCAAACTATCTGCCGTCTCTTTTTCATACGCATCATTCTGGCACTCCCCTGGATAACCCAAGCCTCGCTGCGATTGTTTCCACCGCAGTGGAGGCAGCTTTTCGGGAAAGTGTTGTTTTTATAACTGGTTGGGAGTACAGGGGTGAGCAGTGATGGGGAGTAGTTGAGATGAATAGAATTGGCTCCACCGACATAAGAATGGGTTATTTTAGACCTGTTGTGCTGGGATTGCTGTTCTTTAGTTTTGGGCTCGGTGGTTGCGCTACCCAGCAAGATGTATCCGTACTGCAGAGGCAAATCTGGGATGCGCGTCGAGAGCTGGATAAGACCAAAACCCAGTTTGCTGAGTTAGAAAAGGCCATGGACGAGAAACTGGAGGCCGAAGGTCAGCCACTTCGTCGCAATCAGGCAGCAGTGGGAGCGCAATTGGACCGAATAGAGCTCGAGTTTGGACGGTTGAACGGCCAGCTGGAGGAAGCTGCGGCCATGAACGAGCGCAACGGGGTGCGAATCAGTGAGGTCCAGCAAAGGCAGATGGAGTCGATGTTGGAGATTCGTAAAACCGTGGAAGATCTGCAACGAGGACAGAGCCTGATGGCCAGCTACCTTGGACTTCAAGAACTGGTAGTCACCTCGTCAACGGGGTCACAGAGAGAGAAGAAAGCAGACAAAGCTAAATCCGGTGCGGTAGAGGTGAAAACCGCCAGCAAACCACCCTCCTCAGATGCAGAGGGGCTTTATGACAGGGCTTTCCAACTGTTTCGGGGTGGGAAATTCGAGGCAGCACGGGCCGAATTCAGCAGCTATCTTGAACGTTATCCAAAAACTGACTTGGCCGACAATGCTCAGTTCTGGCTGGGTGAATGCTATTATTCGGAGAAGAGTTACCGGCAAGCTATACGCGCCTATGAAAAGACCATCAAGGACTACCCCAAGAGCGACAAGGTGAGTAGCGCTCTGCTCAAACAGGGCATGGCCTTCCTAGAGCTGGGGGACAAGACTGCAGGAAAGATACTCTTGAAAAAAGTGGTTAAAGGTTATCCGCAAAGCAACCAGGCCAAGATTGCCAGAAACAAGCTGGCCAGGATCAAGTAGCATAAAGGGCGTAGCGCATAGGTTGGATGGCCACTAGCCCGGATATTTCATAGATCACTTGCTGCGACCACGGATATGGCCGTCCTTCCTGGCGTCCTCGGGTGTCGGCCCCTGCGACGTACCGTTCAGGTACGCCTCGGACCAATCCCGCGGTACCGCGGGACGGTTGCCAGGTGGCACACCCATCTTTGTGGTCTCGCGACAGCAATCCATGAAATATCCGGGCTAAGTCATCTCGCTTTGTTGTCATGCATGGTCATCTGTTGTGGAGATCCGATGACGGCGAAGCCAGATGACTTGATGCTTGTGATTGGCGCTCGTCTTTTCATAGCGCCCAGAAGGAGAAATGTGAATGCACACAGAAAGGGGAATACCATTTTGGGGACTACTGATTGTTTTGACTCTGATCACCCTGGCGTTGCCGGCATACGCAGGTGAAAGTCAGCCTGCTGAGCAGAAGCTCGCGGTAGTCAACGGCGCGGTTATAAACCAGGCCGAGTTCGATAGTGAGATGAACCGAGTTGTTGAGCGCTTGCAGAGGACGGGCAGGTTTCCCAATGATTTAAAGCGCAGCCAAATGAAAAAGCAAGTGCTCGAGAACCTTATCGCTCGAGAGCTGCTCTATCAAGAGAGCCAGAAAAAGGGTATCAAGGTCGATCAAAAG
>JAUWKY010000142.1 GCA_030613915.1 Syntrophobacterales bacterium | reverse complement strand
CATAACCTCACTAACATTCTTCCCCGCTGCGGCTCGGCCTGGGAAAAATCCAGCAATCAAAGCACAGGCCAAAACCAAAAACAGGGTTTTGGCAAACATGGCCCCCGGAACGCTGAACTGAATCGTCCAGCCGAAGGATTGATTATTGAATACAAAAATAAGCAGCAAAGAAAGAAGTATACCGTTTACTGCTCCCAACACGAAACTAATCAGTCCCATGAGTCCAGCCTCCAACAAGGTCATCTTCTGCACTTGCCGGCTGGTCGCTCCCACAGCCTTGAGAACGCCGATGTCGCGTTCGCGCTCCGTGACCAGAAGGATCAGGGTGTTCACAATACCAAATATCGCCACAACCATAGCGATTATCTGCAAGGCATAGGTAATCGAGAAGGTCTGATCAAAAATCCGCAGAATTTCTTGCCGTAGTTCTCTGTTACTGCTAATGAAGACCTCCTGGCTCTTTTTTAGCTGGTTCCTAATTAGCTTGCGTGCCTGCTCTGGATCGGCATCAGATTTGAGATAGAGTCCCACCGAGGTGTACCTGCGTTCCTCAGGCCAGTAGCGGTGATAGGTGGACCGGTCCATGATTACCATGCCCCCCTCAGTGCGGTAATCATAGAAAACTCCGGCAATGACCAGTCTCTGTATACCGCGGGGGGTAGGTAACTCGAGCTCATCCCCTTCTTTGAGGCCCAGCCGGTTGGAGAGAACTTCTGAAATTGAGACCTGGCCCAGTTCCCGGCAGCGACGGAGGATATCTTTGGAGGAGCCGTGCTGATACATAATTCGGCTGTACCTTTCTTTCACCTCCAGGTCGGTGATGTCCAGGAGCACCGGGACCTCACCGATACGAATTGGATATTCGCTTAGACGCTCCATGGCCAGGAATCCGGGTAGCTGCGGTAGAGACTCCACCAGTTCAGGGGGCAGCCCGCCGCGCTGGCCGGTGAGTCGCACCGCAGGAGATATGTAGAGGTCGGCGGCAATGATCTGCTCCGTCCAAACTACTACGGTCTGCCGGAAGCTGAGAATCAGGATGGAAATGCTGATGAGCATGGCAAGTGCCGTCATCAGAGAAGCAATGGCAACCGCCGAGCGATTGAGAGACCGACCGAGGTAACGACTGGCCATCTCGCCTTCCAGTTTGAAGAGTCCTCTCAGCCCTGGCGCCAGAGCCCGGTTCACCAGGAGAACGCTGGCTGGGGTCAAAAAAGAAAATCCTGCCAGAATCAAAAAAGCCGCAACAAATCCAAAGAGCGGCATCCCGTCAACCGGCGGCTGCCGGCTGCACAGATAACCCAGTCCCAAGATTACAGTCCCCACTAGAGAGATCTTGCCGATATTCATATGCAGCCGCCTCTCCAGGGTGCCCCGATAGAGAGCCTCCCTTGGTAGAGTACGGCTTGCCTCAAGGGAAGGAAACAGCCCACCCAGCAGGGCTACACCCAGCGCTGCCCCTGCGCCCAGGAAGATAGTCAGCGGCGACAGGCTAAGGGTCTCAGCACGGACTAATAGATAAAGCTCACTTATAGTCTGCGCCATGGCCTTGAGAGCAAACTTCGCCATCACCAGGCCCAATCCCACTCCAATAATAGCCCCCAGCAGCCCTACGATGAGCGCCTCACCCAAGAAAAGTCCAAGTATTTGCCACCGTTGAGCCCCGAGCACCCGAAGCATGGCGATTTCATAGCGCCGTTTGCTCACTGCAAAGGCGACAGCGTTGTAAATTAGAAAAATACCCACAAACAGGGCGATCAAGCTGAGGGCGAGAAGGTTAAGCCGATAAGCGTTGACCATTTCCTCTATCCGCCCCAGACGCTTTTGCGGTGGCTCCACCGTCACATCAGCGGGCAAAAGCTTCTGTAGTTGTTCGCGAACCTCCTCGGAGGATGCATCTTCTTCTAAAAGCAGATCGATGCGATCAAGGCGCCCTATCCGATCAAAGGCCTCCTGGGCGGTGGCAATATCAACCAGGGCGACGTTGCCTTCTAGAGCGCGAGCCGGACCCCTGAGCTTCAGCAGTGCCCTCAGGGTAAAGGTCAATCGCCGGGAGCCGGAGAGGACCTCCAGTTGGTCATCTACCTTGAGACCGTGTCGCTGGGCGAATTTTTCAGTGAGTGCAACTCCGCCAGGTTCGGTGAGAAAAGAAAGAATGGCTCCGGTTCCTTGTTTGGAGTCCACGAAATGATACTGGCGAAATTCCTGGTCACTGAAGACGTCAATCCCCAGCATCAGGAGGGGCTCGTCCAGTGGCGGTGATGCTAAGACATTGAACTCTAAAACCGGCGTAGCTGCACGCACACCGTCTGTGGAGGCTACCATTGCATAGAGTTCCTCAGGAAAGCCAGTTCCCTGACCTGTCACCAGAAGTTGAGTAGTGCCGACTAGTGAAGTCACCGTATCCTGGAAGGAGTTCATGGCGCTGGAGGCCGCAGTTTTGATCCCCACAAACACTGCGACCCCCAGTGCCACGCCCAACAAACAAAGGAGAGCACGACCTTTATAGCTTATCAAGTGCCTAAGACAGAACCAACGCCACAATCTAATCATGCCATCCCTCTGCGAGCTCTTCTGTATTCACTCATGAAGCAATCTCTCGCCCGTTCGTTGCACTCACTAGAGTTCACAGAAAACTCAGAGAAAGATTTGAAGTCGTTTAAAAGCAGCCGCAACAGCGGCGATCCCGATGGATTTCCATCGGGATCAAAGGGTGCTCCTGAGGGATAGAGATAAGCGAGCTTACCATTATCCCTCAGGGGCACCCCCTAAAGCTTTTAAACTCTTATTTAACTAGTGACTTTCAGCAGCTCAATCACAGCTATTTTACTCTGAGCCCTCTGAGGTCTCTGTGAGAGATAAGAGAAAAGATCGTCAACTATGTCGATTCCTCTGCGGAGCTGAGGCTGCCGTCTCGCATGTGCAGTTTCCGGGTGGCATAGGAGGCGGCTTCGCTGCTATGAGTGGCGAGGACAACAGTGGTGCGGTGTTGCTCACTGAGTCTGGCCATTGTCTCCATGACCTGATGGCCGGTGCGCGAGTCAAGATTCCCGGTAGGTTCATCCGCCAATACCAGTTGCGGCTTGTTTATCAGAGCCCTGGCAATAGCCACCCTTTGCATTTCGCCGCCGGAAATCTCGTGAGGATAGTGAGTCTGACGCTCCACAAGGTCCACATCGCTGAGCAGTTCTTGCACTCGAGCTTGAATCTCTCTCTCTGATTTTCCTTGAAGGCTATAGGGAAGAGCCACGTTTTCAGCAACAGTAAGGATAGGTATTAAATTGAAAAACTGGAAAATAATCCCCACCTGGTCGCGGCGATAGCGGGTCAAATCCGCGTCGGTCAGTTGGGATATTTCCTCTCCATTCACGCTGATCGTGCCACTGTCGGGCCGATCCAGCCCGCCGATCAAACCCAAAAGGGTGGTCTTGCCACAACCACTCTTGCCCATGATAGCCACGAATTCACCGGGCTGAATGGTGAGTGAAACGTCATTTACGGCCACAATGCGCTGCTGGCCCAAAGTGTAAGTTTTAATAACTGAATCCAGCTCAACCATGGACTGCTTGCTTTCTCCGATACTCAGTCTATGCCTTGCCGCATAGAGCATAGCGCATAGAGCATAACGTGAAAAGAGACAAGATGGATAATTGACGCTATGCGGTTGGCGCTCTGCAAGTTAAACCAAAGATGTAAAGTCAATGAAATCGAACCTTTGAGGGAGGGACTTAATGACTGCAGCAGCAAGGTCAAATCCTTGTTCGACTCCATCCAGAATGGCAGAATCGCTGCTGGCCACAATGCCCTTACCACCTATAAGCTGTTTCTCAGGTACCTTAAGGGCCTGAGCATCACCGGTCAAATTCCAACTCTTTAAAGCGGAGCGAAATATAGCAGCGAGTTCGCCGCTCTGACGAATGGGAGCATCTAGAAAAAAAATGGTTTCACCTGGTGGGTGTCGGTGGAGTAATCGGAAAATGTGGTCTATCGCTTCATGTGTTAAGGAAGAGATACGATACCGGTGGGAAATGCCGGCCACATCACGAATCAAGCCGTCATTGGCAGCAATGAGCGGCCGTCCTGCCAAACCGCTTTCTGTGGTAATCAGGACATTGTGGCCGTCCACCAGCAACTTGCGATCAACCAGCTGTTCAGGGCCTACAAGACGCTTACGTCTTTGCTTCGCTTCCTCCCGAGCAAAAATACCGCGATGCAACAAATCGCGGTGCAGCCCATCAAGATTGTAGCGATTCCCCACCATTTGAAGGCTGGAAGCACGTGGATAGCTCCGGTCCATCAGGTAGAGGAAATCCACCGCCACCGGGAGGAGCGTTTCTTGATCTAGCTGAGGCATTTTCGATATTGCCGTGATATCTTTGTACTGTAGGCAATTACAGGAAATGCGAAATTCGTAGCACGAAGCACGAAACAAATTCAAAATTCGAATTTACAAATGTTCAAAACAGTAGACTCCATTGAACTGAAATTTTGGTCATTAGGATTTTGGACATTAGGATTTGTTTCGGATTTCGAATTTAGATATTTGGATTTAATGGAGGTGCATACCTCAATTTCCCTAGCTATAGACCTTGGTCAGCGAGTTGTTTAAATAGCTCTTCCTGTTCTGAAGTCAGGGACTTAGGTAGACGCACGATAATCTTTACGTAAAGATCACCCCTGCCCGTCTTATTGAACCGAGGTACGCCGTGACCCTTGAGCCGCAATCGCGTCTGGCTCTGAGTTCCTGGGGGCACTTTGAGACTGAGCGTCTTGTTATCAAGAGTGGGGACTTCTAGCTGTGTACCCAAAACCGCCTGGGTGAGAGTGATCTCCCGACTTATAATGAGGTTGTCGCCTTTGCGGTCGAAGACCCGGTGAGGCGCAACCACAATCTTGATAAGTATGTCACCCGCGGGTCCTCCCCAGGCACCTTGCTGTCCTTTTCCAGCAATGCGAAGCTTCTTGCCGGAAGAGATTCCAGGTGGGATTTTCACCGTAATTCGCTCCACCCCGTCGCCTTTGTTGAAACCTGCCACCTTGGACCCGCCAAAAACCGCTTCTTTCAAGCTCACCTGCATGTCCATAACCAGATCGGTGCCTTTTTGGGGCTGCTGAGCAGTGCGGCCGAAAGGACCGCCAGAAGAATAACCACCTCTGCCGAAGGCTCGTCTTCCACCCATTCCTCCGAAAATGCGGCCTAACACATCCTCTGAGCCAAAACCGAATTCCCTGAACACTTGGCCGAAATCGAAATTACTAAAAATGTCTTCCTGGCTAAAACGCTGTTGAAAGCCGTCAGCGCCGAACATATCGTACTGGCGACGCTTTTCCTTATCGCTGAGCACAGCGTACGCTTCATTCACTTCTTTGAAGCTCTCCTCTGCCTGTTCGTCTCCTTGGTTTTGGTCAGGGTGGTATTTCATTGCCAGCTTCCGATAGCCTTTCTTTAGGTCATCGTCACTGGCATCCTTACTCACACCAAGGATTTTGTAGTAGTCTTTGCCTGCCATTATCTATTCTCGAATTTGGGTAAGTTCTCCGCGTTCAAACAACCGCAATCTGTTATTTTATCAAGGGTTGCTATCGGTTGGCAAGAGGATCATAGAACAGCAGACAGCATGGGGCAAGCTTATCAACTCTTTTACCCCATGCCCAATGCCCATATGATAGCTACAAAGATGCTAAAAACTTCAATATCGAAGCATTTACCTTGAAAGGATTCTCCACCATCACCATGTGGCCTGCCCCTTCAATGATCCTCAAGGTGGCTCGCAGGAGATTATCGGCAAGGTAGTGGGAGTAATTGGGAGGTGTCATAATGTCCTCACTCCCGCAGACTACAAGGGCAGGATGTTTGATATTGCTGATTTTACTCAGTCTATCAAACTCATTGCAGGCCTTGAAATCATCCAGTATGACTTCCGGCTGCTCAGTAAGCAGTTGCTCCAAGCCCCACTTGACGACTTTATCTGAGGTCCCAGGCCCGTAGCACCACTGCACCAACTGCGATGCCGTGGCCTCAAAATTGGCTTCTATTCCTTGGAAAATTTCGGAACTGACCCTGAGCTCTGCCCCACTGCCAATGAGTATCAGGCCATCCATCTCCTCAGGGTATTCGATAGCCGCCTCGATAACCACGGCTCCGCCCATGGAATGGCCGGCAAGAATGGGCCCACTCAATTCCAACCGTTGTATGAAGCGTATGAGCCAACGGCCATATTCAGCAATTGTGGTGCAGCCTGCGCCATGACTTTGACCATGGCCTGGAAGATCCAGGCAGATGGTGTTTACTCCCCGATCCAGACCTCTCCGTTGGTTCTGCCAGACCATGCCATTGCCACCGGCTCCGTGGACAAACACGATGCTACGCCTCTCAGGGGCTACTCCATTGACCCCGGTCAGGTAGTGAATTGCTCGTCCGTCGACTTCTACAGTTGGCAT
>JAUWKY010000128.1 GCA_030613915.1 Syntrophobacterales bacterium | reverse complement strand
TGGGGTGGATGTAAGATGAGTAAAGTCACGCCCATGATCCAGCAATACCTGGAGATAAAAGAGAGCCATCAAGATGCGATACTCTTTTACCGCATGGGAGATTTTTACGAAATGTTCTTCGAGGATGCCATAGTTGCATCTCGAGAACTTGAGATCACCCTGACCTCCCGCGATAAACAGGCGGAAGATCCAATCCCAATGTGTGGCGTACCACACCACGCAGCGGAGACTTACATTGCCAAACTTCTGGAAAAGGGCCACAAAGTGGCCCTTTGTGAGCAGGTGGAAGATCCGCGGCAAGCAAAAGGGTTGGTACGTCGCGAAGTGGTGCGCGTAGTAACACCGGGAACCGTCCTGGACAGCTTGGAAAGCAAGAGCCCTAATTACTTGGCAGCTGCCCACTGGGCTGGAGAGAATTGCGGCTTGGCATTCTTGGATCTTTCGACCGCAGACTTTCGCATGACGCAAACGGAGAGTCTGGCCTGGCTCCTAGAAGAATTGGGCAGGATAGAGCCTCGAGAACTCCTGGTGCCGCAGGATGCTGAACGAGACTCAAGCTGGTGGCGCCGTCAGCTGTCGGAATGCAGAGTCCAATTTCTAGAGACGGAGTCTTTTGATTTCACCAGAGCCCACAAACGGTTGCTGGATCAGTTCCAGGTTCACTCCCTGGAAGGTTTTGGTGTCCGCAATCTGCCATTAGCTGTAAGTTCTGCTGGGGCGGTCCTCTCCTATGTGCAGAAGACCCAGCAGCAGGCCGCTGAACACATTCGTCGAGTTATTCCCTACCACCGCAGTGACTACATGGTCATAGACGAGGTGACCACACGTCATTTAGAACTGTTTCGTTCCTGGCACCATGGTGGCCGTAAGGCTACACTCGTGGAACTCTTGGATCAAACGGTCACCGCCATGGGAGGACGGTTGCTGAAGGTCTGGATGCACTACCCATTGATTCAGCCTGAAGCTATTGACGTCCGGCAGGATGCTATTGTTTGTTTTCGAGAGCATGAAGCCATACGTGCCCAGGTACGCCAGGAGTTGGAGACGGTTTACGATCTTGAACGGCTTAACAGCCGGGTTGCCATGGGTTCGGCCACCCCACGCGATCTTGCCTCCTTAAGGAAGTCTTTGCAGTCTCTACCCCGCCTTAAATATCTCCTTGGTAGTTTGGGGGATCGAACCCTGTCTGAGCTGACTGACAAATTAGACCCTCTGGAGGACGTTTCCCTCTTGCTTCAGGAAGCGCTGGTGGATAATCCACCTCCAAACCTTGCAGAGGGTGGCGTAATTAGAACAGGATACGATGAGGAATTGGATCGGTTGCTGAGCCTCAGTCGTGATGCCAAAAAATGGATTGCCCGGCTGGAAGCAGATGAGCGGCAGAAAACCGGGATCACCTCTCTTAAAGTTGGCTACAATAAGGTTTTTGGCTATTATCTGGCAGTCTCAAAGGCTAACCTTGCCTCGGTACCGGATCGATACATTCGCAAACAGACATTGGTTAATGCTGAGCGCTACATTACCGAAGAGTTAAAAGAGTACGAAACCCAGGTGCTTACCGCTGATGAGCGCCGAATTCGGTTGGAAGGAGAACTCTTTTTGGCACTCCGCGCCAAGGTTGCCAGCCAGGGGGAGCGTATTCAGACAACCGCTGCTGTGATAGCGGAACTGGACGTCCTTGCAGCTCTGGCAGAGGTCGCTAACCACAGAAACTACTGCCGACCTCGAATTGATGACGGAGCGGAGATTCATATAGTGGAGGGACGCCACCCAGTGGTTGAGGCAGCCCTGCCCCAGGGGAGCTTCGTTCCCAATGATGTGCATCTGGATAGTGTTAGCCAGCAAGTAATAATAATTACCGGGCCCAACATGGCAGGGAAGTCCACCGTTCTTAGACAGGTGGCGCTCATAGTCCTCATGGCGCAGATGGGGGCACCTGTGCCTGCAACTTCTGCTCGAATCGGAGTTGTCGATCGCATATTTACCAGGGTAGGTGCTACTGATGAATTGACGAGGGGGCGTAGCACTTTTATGGTGGAAATGCAGGAAACCGCACATATTCTTTATCAGGCTACGGACCGCAGCTTGGTTATTTTGGATGAGATTGGCCGAGGAACCAGTACTTTTGACGGCTTGAGTATTGCCTGGGCTGTGGCCGAATTTCTCCATGACTGGCAAGGGAAAGGAATCAAGACCCTATTTGCTACCCACTATCATGAGCTCACCGATCTAGCAGCAACCGGATCACGATTGAAAAACATGAACGTGGCGGTGAAGGAGTGGGGGGACAGGATCATTTTCTTGCGAAAGCTGGTGGAAGGCGGTACAAATCGGAGCTATGGTATTCAGGTAGCACGGTTGGCTGGCTTACCCACTGAGGTTGTGGAAAGAGCCAGGCAAGTGCTTCAACACTTGGAACAAGAGACCACGGATGTGGAAGGACTTCCGCGGTTGGCTCGCTCATCAGCAGGTCGCCAGAGTGAACAGCTCCAGCTTTCTCTCTTCCAGCAGTCAGGCCAGAAACTTCGTCGTCGCCTGCTGAATCTGGAGCTTGAGGAAATAACTCCCATTGAAGCCCTGAACGAGCTTGTCAGGCTGCGAGAATTGTTTGACGAAGAGTGAGCTTATTCAACATCGAAAACGTGGTCCTTAAGACCAGGTCAGAATTCAATGGCTTTGCCGGTAAAGATTGCGAGTTTTTATGGAGGTTTCAGGTTTCAGTGTTCAGGTTTCAGTTTTTTGTTTTTCTTCCCTGACACCCGACACCTGAAACCCTGAGACTTAGTGCTTGGAATTTGATATTTTGCGGTGCTCCACCATTCCAGCAGACTACCGCAAGAGGGGAATGAGCATTCAAGTCCCTCAGGGGGCATCCCAAGGCAGGGTCCTTTGAATCTTGGTTCTTGACTTATTGTTATATCTGATATTTATATGTATTAGTTAATATTATACTTTAATAAATTTTGTGATCTGCTTATGCGTTTTTTTCGTTCTATCATAAACGAGCCGCCGCGATTCAGCTGGCTGATTTCCCTCCTTATTTTGCTGGTGTGGATGGCTGTTGCTGTTGCTCCCGTTTCAGCAGCACGTCAGGATAGGTTGAAGGGGGCAAAAGACTGTAGTCGGAGACTCTACAAATCCAAGAAACGCATTAGATACCGGGATCAGTGGAAGAGATGCATTCAGGGTTATGAGAGCTACTACCGCAAATACCCCAAAGGCCGCCAAGCAGATGAGGCTCTTTATGCTACAGCGAAACTCTACAAGGGTCTCTATGGCTACTCTCGGCTGTCGAGCGATTTGAGTGAAGCTATCAATAGGTTCAGGCAGGTTGTCAAAAGATTTCCGAAGAGCAGATTTGCTGATGACGCCCAATATCAACTAGGGGAGATCTACCGCAGGTACAAGAAGGATCTGGAGCGGGCTTATGTGGAATACTTCAAGGTGGTGATGGATTTTCCTCATGGCGATATGAAGCCGCGGGCGCAAAAGCGGCTCGCGCAACTTGAGAGCAAGACGGGCAAAAGAAGGTCGAAGCAAGAGTTGCCACGCCTGCCAAAGGTACCGCCTGTGGCCTCGACTTCTCTGTCGAGGGTGACCGATATTCGCCACTGGTCTGCGCAAGACTATACCAGGATTGTGATTGATGTGAATGGCCAGATCGATTACAGCAGCCACTTGCTCAAGCCCGATCCTGCAATAGGAAAACCACCTAGGCTTTATATCGACCTTCGGAACTCAGCACTGGATCCAACTTTTGTAGGAGCTATTCCCATAGGGGATGGCCTGTTGCGCAAGGTACGAGCTGCCCAGTACAAACCCACGGTGGTGCGGGTGGTATTGGATATCGAGACAATAGAAGACCACAAGATTTTTTCCTTGAGTGATCCCTTCCGCATTGTGATCGACGTTACGGGGGAGAGCAGAAAACGAGTACTGTTACCTGGTAAGGGAAAGGTTCCTAGCATTACCTTGGCCCAACAGCTGGGATTGGGAGTAAAAAAGGTTGTTATCGATCCTGGCCATGGGGGCAAAGACCCGGGAGCGGTAGGTCCGAGCGGAGTGCGTGAGAAAGCTGTTACCCTGGCTATTGCCAAGAAACTGCAAAAGAAACTGAGAGAAGAACTGAAGCTGGAGGCTATTCTCACTCGCAAATCGGACACATTTCTACCGCTGGAGGAACGCACTGCTCTTGCCAACACCCAGAAAGCGGATCTTTTTGTTTCCATCCATACCAATGCCCATAAGAATAGGCGTGTCTATGGTATGTCCACCTACATTCTCAACGTGGCCACCGATGCCGAGGCAGCGCGACTGGCGGCCTTTGAAAATGCCGTTTCCGCCAAACGGATCAGTGACTTGGAGAAGATTCTCAACGATTTGATGCTGAATTCCAAGATTAATGAGTCCAGCCGCCTGGCCGACGCAGTTCAGCATGGGCTGCTTAAGCGTTTGCCGAAAAACTACAGTAGAATCAAAGATCTCGGTGTGAAGCAGGCACCTTTCTATGTGTTAATTGGAGCGCAGATGCCCTCGATCATGGTGGAGACTTCGTTTGTCACCAACAAACGGGAGGAGAAGAGATTGGCAAGTGGTGCCTACCAGGACGCAGTTGCCGACGGAATTATAGCGGGAATTCGGTCCTACATTAAACAGATGGAAAGGATTCCTGGACAAGGATGATGCAGAGGAGATTTCGGATTTCGGATTGACGATTGAGGATTTGGGATTGAGGATTGACGATTAACGATTGAAGGACAGTATGGAAACAGAGATCAAGCCAGGAGCGAAAGTCGAGTTTTTTGAGAGCAAAAAGCTCCTGTGTGCGGTATGTCTGGAGGTGAAGAACAGCCGGGTGCTGGTGCTGACTGAACAAGATCGCGAGGCCAATGTTTCTCTGAAGCGAATTCTTCATAAAGATGATGAACTCCTTGATGTCGAACAAAGCAGGACTCAGTTGGTGGCTGCCCTCCAGGAGGCCGCAGCGAGGCGCCAGAATCTCATGAACCGCGTCTTCGTGGAAGAGTTGTGGGATTTGCTACACGAGGAAGAAGGAGGATTCGATAGCCAACACCTGGCAGAAATCTGTTTCAATGAAGAGATTACTGCAGATCATATCTCGGCTGTGTTCAGGGCTCTCCTCACAGATGACCTCCACTTTAAGTACAAGGGGGGGCTTTTTTACGCCAACAGCCCAGAAAGGCTCGAACAGATAAGAATTCAGTATGAACGACAAGCCCAGAGGGAAAAAGAGTTGGCAGAGGGGAGTGCTTGGCTCGCAGCAGTGTGGAAGGGTGAACCAGCCGTAGAACTCGAGAATCGGGAACACTATGTACAAATGCTCCAAGATTTCTGTCTCCTGGGTAACGAGGCGCCCAATTACCAGCAAATCAAAAAAATCCTTACCATGGCTCACGTTCCCGTGCCGCAGGGAGTATTCGAACTACTGGTCAAGTTGGGTGTCTGGAGGGTGGATGAAAACCTTTACCTCCATCGCTTTGGTATCCAACAAGAATTTTCATCTGGCATTCTCGACGCTGCTGCTCAGGTTGCCGGAGATCTGGGGGGTATGAGTAAGAGGGATGAGGGAGGCTCACGTGAGGATCTGACCTCAATCTCCGTTATGACCATCGACGGAGCTGCGACGAGAGATTACGACGACGGGCTCAGCCTGCGTGCAGTGGAAAATGGCACTGAGGTGGGAATCCACATTGCTGATGCGGCAGCGGTAGTTTTTCCTGATAGTCCCTTGGACAACGAGGCTCTGGAACGGGTTACCTCCCATTATTTACCAGACACCAGAATCCCCATGCTGCCTACAATGATTTCCGAAGATGCCTGTAGCCTCAAACAAGGGGAGGAACGGTTGGCTTTGAGTTTGCTGGTTCGCTTTGACAGTGAGGATCAGTTGCAAGATTATCGGTTTGTTCCAAGCCGGATACGAGTCCAGCGACAACTCACCTACTCAGAAGCCAACGAGTTGGTGGCAACTGAAGAGGATCTTGGTAAACTTTACCGTCTTTGCACCCGACTCCGGCGACAGAGGATTAAACAAGGAGCGCTTTTCTTACCACTGCCCGAACTCCGTATCTGGGTGAACAGCAATAACGATATTAATATTGGCAAGCTGGATCGTGAGACTCCTGCACAGCTGATAGTCTCCGAGCTCATGATCCTGGCCAACGGTTTAGCTGCTAAAGCGCTGGCCGCCAATAATGTTCCAGCTATCTATCGCAGCCAAGAGAAACCCCAAGAGAATCTCGTAGGTGAAGGCACTGACGATCTCTATCTCAATTATTTGCAGCGCCGTTATCTGAGCCGAGCCGAACTGGGCGTTAAACCTAAACCACACAACGGCCTGGGCCTAACCGCATATACCAATTGGACGTCTCCCATCCGCCGTTATATGGATTTGGTGGTTTTACGGCAGCTCAAGAGTATGGTGCAGGAAAAACTTCCCGTCTATACGCTGGAAGCCCTGGAGCCAATTGTTGCCAGGATAACCATTGGTCAGAGTCAAGCTTTGCAAATGAAAAGGGAATGGACAAGATATTGGATTCTTAAATATTTGGAAAAAGAGCAGATCAAGTTCTTGGACGCTCTGGTCTTAAGCCAGGGCAGGAGAACCTACAATTTGTTAATACCAGAGTGTCTGTTGGAAGCCAGGATGCCTCTGGAGGAGGGAAGGGGCCTAAACCCCGGAGATCATTTTCGAGTGGAGGTAGTACGTGTGAATGCCAGGGAGGAAGTATTGAAGCTCAGAATGGTGTGATTCCAGCTTGGCAGAGGACAGAATTTCGGATTGCGGATTTCGGATTTCGGATTGC
>JAUWKY010000003.1 GCA_030613915.1 Syntrophobacterales bacterium | reverse complement strand
TCCGGTCGACCCATAACCATGAGGTCGAAGCCATTGGACTCCACCAGGGCCTGCTCAACCTTCATTTCTATGAAGATATCCTTGGTCATCCCCACCGGGACGTCCTTCTTCATCATCTCCCTGGCCTCACCCAGGGTCTCTCCCACTTCGAGGCCAAGTACCTCATTCAAATTGGAGTTTGCATCCGCATCCACCGCCAGGATCGGGGTCATCTCATGCTCTTTCAGAAAACGCACCAACAGCCCGGCAAGTGTGGTCTTACCGGTTCCTCCTTTTCCCGCCATGGCAATGGTGTATCCTTGTTTTTTCACCATCTGAACACCCTATAATAACTCTGGATTGCAGCCCGCCCTGCACTGCCCCCAGAAATTATCCTTTGTGCAAAAAGTCAGCGACAGATCTCTCTGACTGGTTGAAGTAGTTTTTCACCGTGTCTCCGTCTCGCCGCGCCTGCCCCGTAGGTCCGAAGGATCGTACTGGGGTCCCCGTGTCGCTTTCTCAACGGTAGGAGCGTTCAGCAGCGAAATCGAGATCATCAAGCTTGGGTTGTCGTGCTCGTCAGGACTGGGCAGCCTTTTTCTTCGGGTGGCAACCACCACAAGTAACAGCTCCAGCCGTCTTGTTTTCTTTCTTTACTTGGCGATGACAGCTCATGCACATCCGGTGATAGGCCTGCTGCAAGGTCCGCTTGGTTGGATCCAAGTCAGGCTTAAACCGAAAACCCGCTTCACTCTTGTGGCAGGATGAACATTTTATGCCTTCTGCATCTTCTTCCAGTTCACCCTCATCCACAACGTTCTCTCCGCCCTTAAACCGATGGTGGCAATCACTGCACTCGATTTCAGCGTCGATGTGTTGCATGTGGGGAAATTCCACCGCGGGCCGGCTCCGACCGGTGAATACTTCGTTATCATCCAAGGAAATATCATCTGGCTGAGCCTCCAGGTTGACCGCCCACAAGAAAGTTGCGATACCCAGAATCACCATCAATACCAGAAAACGTCCCCGGCGCATGGTTTTTTCTCCCTGGTTATGCGGCTAATAAAAACGATGTTATTCCTCTTCGTCCTCTTCCTTGGCTTTCAATTCTTCCGGAATTATCAGAGCCTCTTCGAACATCTCCTTGAAAGAAAGCACCTTGATTCCCAGCTCATACTCCTTGCTCAGATCTCTGATCTGATCGTAACAGTTGTGACACGGGGTAAAGCAGATGCTCGCTCCGGTGGCCCGGATCTCGTCCGCTTTCACCTTGCCGGATCTTATTCGCCTGTCCCTGAAAGCTCCGGCCATGGGTATAGCACCACCACCGCCTCCACAACAAAAATTATAGTCGCCGTGTGGTTCCATCTCAACAAAATCTTCACAGAGATACTGGATGATCTCCCGAGCATCTTTGCCGCAGCCGCCGTTACGGCTGACATTGCAGGGGTCCTGGTAGGTGCAGCGCTGGTCACCAAACACGCTCTTGTCCAACTTGAGTCGCCCCTCACGTAAATACTCGGCAAAAAGCGTTACGCTGTGTACCACCTCAAACTCATGGTCGCGTCCCAACCAGACAGGCGCTTCAAACTGAAGCGCACGCAGGGCGTGCCCTCATTCAGTTATGGCGACGCGTTTTACCTCCAATTCCTCGGCCGCGTCGCGAACCAGTTGCGACACATAGCCTGCAGCTTTTAGATCGCCGGCAAACATGGCAAGATTAGTATCGTCCCAGCCTTTGGAAGACATGGTCCAATCTTCGCCGGCCAGATAAAAAACCATTGCAGCCTGGGAGATGTCCATGGGGTAGAACTTGGGCTCCCTGGCATTGACCGTGTAAAGAAGATTGGCCCCCTTCTTGTCGATGGGGATAGTGGCACCGGGAAGCTCTTCCTGGAGTTCTTCCTCCATCCACTGCAGGGTATCAATCCAGTCCTCCTCGCTCACCTCCATCTGGTTACCATACTCGTAATAACTCTCAATGGTTTTCACCAGGTTCTCGGGCACCTTGCCCTGAGAAACGCAGAGACCACGGCCTGTACTGGTTATGGTGGCAATGTCAATGCCAAAAGGGCAGAACATGGTGCAACGCCTGCACATGGTGCAATCGCCATAGACCGTCCAGTAAAGCTCCTCTAAAAAGGCCTCATCAATCTTGTCTTTCTTCTTGAAGGCCTCCAGGACCTTCTTGCCCTTGATAGCCGGGATCAGCTTGGGATCCCGATCATTGGAGAGGTAAAAGTGGCAGGTGTCAGCACAAAGGCCGCAATGGGCGCATATCTCTAGCCACATCTTGAGGCGGGCATTGGTCCTGTCATCTACGGCTTTCTTGAAAGCCTGGGGATCAACGGCTACTTTTTCCGCCATTTGCTCCTCCTCAGATAACAAGTTCTCGCAACAGCAGCGGTTCCTGGAATCACCAGGATGGAGCACTCCGCCTGCCAAATTCCATCCCGGTAATCGCCCTGGAAAAGAAAAACATCAGAAAATGGCTCAACTTGGTAAAGGGAATAACCACCAACATGAGTTCCCCAAAAAACATGTGCAGAATGAGCACGGTATTGTAATCAAAATACTGGTGATAAGCCAGGTAGCCGGTTACAAAGGGAGTCAGGGTCACCGCTAACAATAAGTAATCGGCAGCCGTGGTCACGATGCGCACGTGGGGCAAGACCATGCGGCGGATTGCGAAAAAGAGACCGCAGCCGATGACGATGAGGGTCATGTAGTCGGCCACTTGCTCAGAGAGGGACCACCAGCTGATCTCCCAGGACTCGTACCAGAGAACCCCGTGCGCCAGTAGGAAAATGGGAGTCGCGATGAGACAAATATGAAAGACAAAACCGACCAAGGTAACAATGGGATTTTTCTTGGCCGTCTCATTGAGCGGGACAATCCAGCGAAAGATGGAGAGCCAGAGCCATTTCCAGCTGAAGAAGCGGTAGATTACCCCGTCTTTTCTTTTGCTCAACCGGTAAAAAAGAATAACCCTTAGCACCATCCCGCCGAAAAAAACCCCGAATGCCAGCCAGAGCAGGGGTCCACGGAGCAATTCATATAAAGTTACTAGGTTCATGTGATTCCCCCCACTTTCACAAGGTTCTTACATTAAAAAACAAAAAGGCCGAAGTGTAAAGATCTTTTTCAACTGCTGTAGGGGTAAATGTTTGCTATTCATATGCTGATACTATTGCCTGACCTTTTTTATATCTCTGCTGCTACCATTGTCGCCGCCCGGTACCAAATGGGTTCAAGACTAAGTGAGCTCACGCGAGGCCCATGGGCAAATACTACGCTCGCAGACGTGTTTGCAGCGTCTATTGCCAGACACTTGGTTAGATTTCTGGTCTTCTATGCTACCTGAGGGCGAGGCAGCAGACCGGCGCCGGTAACAAGCTCTTCTACCCGCTCTTCCCACTCAATTGCCATGACGTGAATACCGGCAATGCCTTTCATCTCCTTGACTTCCTGCATCTGCTCGATGGCGATTTTGATGCCTTCATCACCTTGTTTCTTCTTATCCACTCCCTTTAACCGCTCGATGTGGTCTTCAGTCACCTCCAAGCCGGGCACGAATTTCTGCATATAGCGCGCCATACCCACCGATTTCAGCGGGGTAATCCCAGCCATAATGTAGCATTTCTCGGTGAGCCCCTGGTCGTAGGCCTGCTGCATATAGGTGCGAAATTTCTCCATATTGTAGATACACTGAGTCTGGATGAAATCCACCCCAGCTTCAATTTTCTTGGCGAGACGGGTCACCCTGAAATCAAAGGGATCGGCGAAGGGATTTACCGCTGCACCAATAAAGTACGGGGGAACCCCTTCACACTCGTGGTCATTGATGAGTTTGCCCTCATCCCTCATTTTCTTCACGGTGGCAATAAGCTGCATGGAGTCGATGTCAAAGACATTCTTGGCCTGGGGGTGATCACCGAACTTCTGGTGGTCGCCAGACAGGCAAAGCACATTCTTGATGCCCAGACCTGAAGCCCCTAACAAATCAGCCTGGATGGCCAGCCGGTTGCGATCCCGGCAGACCATCTGCAAGTTGGGCTCGATCCCCATATCCAACAGCAGGCGGCAGACTGCCATGCTGGCCATCCGCACCACCGCAGTCTGATTGTCGGTGACGTTTACCGAGTCTACCATGCCTATGAGATACTTACCCTTCTCGTGAATATGCCCCGTATCCGCACCACGGGGCGGCCCCAACTCACCGGTGACCGCAAGGTGCCCTGCGGCAAAGACCTTTTCCAAGTTGCTTCCAGCTTTCATTGCTTTAAATCCTCCCTGACGATCTTGCGAGGTCCGCCGTCGCGGCTGCTAGTCCAGTCTTTGAACATGACTACATTGGCCATTTTGTCCAATTGCCCCAGGCGACTCATGCGCTCGTAGATGAGATGCCAGACACAGTCGGTCTCTTGGCTGATCTCACATTTTCCTCCGGCAGAACCGCCGCAGGGTCCGTTCAACAGGCTCTTGGCACAGCGGGCAATCGGGCATAGAGCACCAAAGTTGTGAATACCACAGGCCCCGCAGGCCTGGCAAAACTCGGCCCACACTCCGTGCTCCAGGGAGCCGCCAATAAAAGTTGTATTAAGCGCCGGAAACACCAGCATGTCCTCATAGTGCTTGGCGATATACTGGGGGCCCACACTGCAGGCCATGGACACCACCGCATCATAACCGTTTTTGGCTATGGGATCCTCCAACTGGTCAATGTATTCCGGGTCACACTGGCGCTCCAGGGTGATCTCATCGATCTCAATCTCCCGTCCCTCCTTCTTTCGCGCAATTTTCAGGGCCGAGGCCAGGATGCCCACCTCTTTTTGTCCTCCCGCATTACAGACGGTGACACAGCCTTTGCAACCGGTGAGCAGGATCTTGTTGAAATCTGCCACCATGCTCAAAATTTCTTCAATCGGCTTACTTTCGCCCACAACCATCGGTTGTCCCTCCTTGCCGCCACCACCATCAGATGGTGACCCTCAGCGTGGATTATGCTATATGCTGAAAAATCTCATACCCTCTCGGAAGAAGATGCACTTTTGCTACAGTCAACAAACCACTCAAGCAGCCTCGCCTCCGGATTTGGCCTCTGACCCCACTGGGCTTGGGCCCAGGTCCAGAATGCGCTCGGTGAATTCCCGAGCAATCTCGGCAAACCGTGTGCCTTGGGCAGCGCTGAGGTTGTACATCTCCACTCGCTCTGGTTCCATCCCAATATCCTCAAGCACTTTCTTGACATAGGCTACCCGCTTTTTGGCTTTCAAGTTACCAGTGAGATAGTGGCAGTCTCCTTCCAAGCAGCCGGCCACATAGACACCGTCGGCACCATCTTCTATAGCTTTGAGCAGGTGCAGGATATCCACTCTACCAGTGCAGGGCACGTTGATGACCTTAACATTACTCGGATAGCTCAATCGCATGGAACCTGCCAGGTCCGCGGCCGAGTATGCTCAATACATGCAACAGAATGCCAGAATTTGCGGCTCAAAATTTTCCATTTCGTTCTCCCGCTGCAAATCTCGTCTTCATCAAACCTCCCAAAGGATTTCTCAATTTATTTTTGTACCACCACCAGGTGAAAGCTGAAAAGAATAGCATATTACTCCTGTTCAACTCACAACAGCAAAGCATCGCACTTAGCGATCAACTGCCTGTCGGTGAAATGCTGCAAGCTGATGGCCTTGCCCGGACACTCCGCCACACAGGCACCGCAACCACGGCATCCAGCCGGGTCAATCACCGCAGCTCCTTCCTCGCCGATATACGGCACCTCATATGGACAGGTGCGCACGCAGGTGAGACAAACGGCGCAAAGATCCGGCTCCACCACCGCCTTCACCGCCTCCAGGGTAATCACGTCTTTGGCCAGAACTGTGGCCGCCCTGGCTGCGGCTGCCTGGGCCTGGGTGATGGCCTCATCAATGGGTTTGGGGTAATGGGCCAGACCGCATAGGAAGAGGCCGTCACTGCCAAGGTCCACCGGCCTCAGTTTGGCGTGAGCCTCCATAAAAAAGCCGTCGCTATTCTGCGAGACTTTAAAGTTCTTGGCAACCTCTTTCGCCTCATTGGGCAGGATGGCAGCCGCCAAAACCAACAAATCCGTGGGAATGAGGACTTCGCGCGCCAAAATGGCATCGTGCACTTGAACTTTCAATTGGCCGTTGCCGTTGTTCACCTGAGGCTTTTTGTCCAGAGTATAGCGCAGAAAGAGAACCCCTTTCTCACGGGCCTCTTTGAAAAGATCCTCCCTGAAGCCATAGGTGCGCATGTCTCGATAGAGGATGTAGACATCCATCTCGGGCTTAAGCTCTTTTAGCTTAATGGCGCTCTCCACAGAGTGGGTGCAACAAACTTTGCTACAATAGGGACGATCCGGCTCCCGCGACCCCACACATTGAATAAAGACCGCCGTACCAACCTCCTTTGGGGCCACACCATTGTCTTTTAACCGTCCATCCAGCTCCAACTGGGTGAGTACCCGCTCATCTTCTCCATAAAGGTATTCTGTGGGCTCCAGCCCTTTACCACCAGTAGCGACAATGGTGACACCATGTTGTATAGTGCTCCTTTGCCCAGGCTCGTCCACCTTTTCCACAATGGTTTCAAAGTTCCCCACAAACCCACTGTTTCCAGCGACTTTGATGTTAAGGTGGATATCAATGTTTTTATGTTCTAAGACTCGATTCACCAACTGATTGAGATAGGCACTAACATCTTCGCCTTTCCAGGTTACCCGCAATTTCAGGGCATTGCCCCCCAGTTTATCTGTCATTTCCACCAGGTGCACTGGAAAACCCTGGTCTGCCAAGGTCAGGGCAGCCACCATGCCAGCTACGCCGCCACCCACCACCAGCGCCGTCTTGGTGAGGCCAAGGGTAACCGGCTGCAATGGTTCAAGTAATGATGCCCTGGCAACTGCCATCCGCACCAGGTCTTTGGCCTTTTCCGTAGCAGCTTCGGGGCTGCTTTGATGCACCCAGGTGTTTTGGTCGCGAATGTTTGCCATTTCAAAGAGATAGGCGTTCAGCCCTACTTCACGGATGGTCTCTTGGAAGAGGGGTTCGTGGGTGCGGGGCGAGCAGGCGGCCACCACCACCCGATTGATATTGTGTTCCTTGACCGTCTCGCGAATTTTCTCTTGGGTATCCTGCGAACAGGTGAAAAGGTTTTCGGCCACATACACTACCTGAGGCAGTGATTTGGCATATGCGGCCACCGCCGGCACATCCGCCACCCCGCCAATGTTAATCCCACAGTTACAAACAAAAACCCCTACCCGGGGTTCATCTCCTTCCACGGAGCGTTCGGGCGGAAGCTCTTTTGTCGTGGTTAGGGTGAAGCGGCTTTCCGCCAGTGGGGTGGCAGCCGCGGCCGCAGCCGCACTTGCCTCCATTACCGAGATGGGAATGTCCTTACAATCCCTAAAAACGCCACACACGTAAATGCCCTCTCGAGAGGTCTTCACGGGCTCGAAACTGGTGGTCTCGGCAAAGCGGTAGTGGTTCAGCTCAACCCCGAGACGCTCTGCCAACTCCACGCCGTCATTGGAGGGCTGTAAGCCCACCGACAGAACCACCATGTCGAATTCTTCTTCTTGCCTCTCACCGTCTTCCGCGACAAACTTGATCATCAAGTTGCCGTCAGCAGCCGGATCAATGGCATGTATACGAGAGCGGATAAAACGAACCCCGTGCTCCTCTCGAGCGCGATCGTAATATCTTTCAAAATCCTTCCCGTAAGTGCGCATATCCATGAAAAAAATCGCCGCATCCAATGGCTCAGCCAGGTGTTCTTTGGCAACAATTGCCTCTTTTATGGCGTACATGCAGCAGACTGCAGAGCAGTAACCGTTGTCGCAATCATGCACATTGCGGGACCCCACGCATTGGATCCAGGCAATCTTCTTGGGTTCTTTATGGTCGGATGGCCGCAGCAGATGGCCCTGATAGGGACCAGAAGCACTGAGAATCCGCTCGAATTCCAGGCTGGTAACCACATTTGGCTGGTGGCCGTAGAGATAGGTATCTATCACGGAAGGGTCGAAGGTTTCCGCCCCGGGCGCTAGAATCACCGAGCCCACCTCCAAAGTGATTTCCTGCTCCTGCATGCTGTGTTCCACAGCTTGGGCCTGACAGGCGGCCACGCACTCTAAGCACTCACAGCAGGACGCGCAGTTGAGGCACTTTTCTGCCTCGGCCCTGGCCTGCTCTTCGGTGAGTCCCGGCTCCACTTCGGCAAAACCTGTCCGCCTTGCAGCCATAGCCAACATGGGCATTTCAGCCCGGGGCCTCTCCTCAATGTCTTCGGGAATCGGCACGAAATTTTCCTGCGGGAACTCAATAGGCTCCCGACCGGCAAGAAGGTCTTCGCCCCGCAGATAACGTGAGATGGAAATGGCCGCTTCCCGGCCTGCGGCCACCGCGCCGATGGCCACCCAGGGACCGGTGTGGGCATCGCCGCCAGCAAAGACACCCTCCACATTGGTGGCAAAGGTCACCGGATCAGCCTCAATGGTTCCCCACCGGCTCAGTTCCACCCCTGAAGTTTCAGCCAGAAAGTCGGAATCTGGGGTTTGACCGATGGCGGGCACCACCCATTCGGTCTCGACGATGAACTCGCTGTCAGGTACCGGTACCGGCCGACGTCTGCCGGAGGAATCCGGCTCCCCCAGCTCCATTCTAAGGCAAACAATCCCAACCACCTTATTGTCTTTGGTGAGGATCTGCTGGGGTGCGGAGAGGTACTCGATTTCTATGCCTTCGGCCAGGGCATCTTCCACCTCGTTTTCCCGGGCAGGCATTTCAGCCCGGGTGCGTCGATACAGAATGGTGACCTTCTCAGCTCCCAAACGCAAAGCGGCACGGGCCGCATCAATGGCCACATCACCGCCACCGACGATCACCGCCCTTCCCTCCAATCCGGTCACTCCGCCCAGATTGACCTGGCGGAGAAACCCAACGCCTGGGATGACTCCTTCACCGTCCTCCCCTGGGATGTTCAGCTGCAAATTATTATGGGCGCCGATAGCGAGGTAGACCGTTTTGTAGCCCTCTGATAAAAGCCCATCAATGCTTACATCCCGGCCAAGAGCAGTATTGAGTTTTATTTCAACCCCCAGTCGGGTGATGGCCCGGATCTCCTGGTCCAGCACCTCGGGAGGCAGTCTGTAGTCCGGGATGCCCACCCGCAACATACCACCGGCCGCTGACCGGGATTCGAATACGGTCACCTGATACCCCTCCAGAGCAAGAAAGTGGGCGGCAGTCAGTCCCGCCGGACCGGAACCAATGATAGCCACCTTCTCTTCCCGCTTTTCAATCTCGGGTATGGGTAACTCTTCAATATCCACCTGATCAGCCACGAAACGCTTCAGGGCACAGATGGAGAGCGGCTCATCAACTTCGCCCCGCCGGCAGGCGGTCTCACAGGGATGGGGGCAGATGCGACCGATAACTCCAGGAAAGGGCAGGGTCCTGAGAATAACCTCCATGGCTTCCCGGTACTTGCCCTGGGCAATGAGCGCTATATATGCGTGGGCGTTGACATGATTGGGACACGCCTGGGTGCAGGGGGATCGGTCGCGCTTGTCGATCACATATTCCCCTGGAATGGCCTGGGGGTAAGGTTTGTAGGTGGCCTTTCTGGGGCCAATACCCTGGTCGAACTCGCTGGGCATTGAAACCGGGCAAACCTCAGCGCAATCACCACAGCCGGTGCACTTGTCCAAGCTGATGTATCGCGGCTTCTGGCGGATCGTTGCCTGCAAACGGCCCTGGGCACCGGCGACGTTTTCTAAGGCAGCACAGGTAAGCAGGTTAATATTGGGATGCTGCCCACATTCCACCAATTTAGGGGATATGATACACATGGAGCAGTCGTTGGTGGGGAAGGTCTTATCCAACTGCGCCATAACCCCACCGATGGCCGGCGACTTTTCCACCAAGTGGACGTAATAGCCGGAATTTGCCAGATCCAAAGCTGCCTGAATCCCGGCGATGCCGCCGCCCGCCACCAATACCGAGCCTACTACACCGTTTCCTGAACCGGCTTTTTCAGCGCACATGTGCCATACTCCTGTAGGGGCTTAATCTTCGGCTGAAGGTTTTCTGGTATGAATATCAAGATGTTATCCAAGCTACTCAGGGGTATCATTGGAAAGGGCTTAATTATAACTCAAAACGCTAGTGATGAAAAGCACATATTAAAGTTACATAGAAACTAAAAAGAAAGGTCTACAGCACTGTCGCCAACAACCGATTCTATAAAAACTGCCGCAAAAAAGCCGCTCCCACAAGACCACATCTCTTTGCTCGTCCCTGTCTCAACACGGGAACAAGGAAAGCTGGAGCGAACAGCATGGCACGCAGAGCACAGCGGCAGGAGGTGTTGTCCAATAAGCTCCAACCACTGCGCTTTGCGGCTCCGCGCTATGCAAGCTTTTTGTGTACCTTGCAGGCGTGCACGGTGTTTTGCATCAACATGGTGATGGTCATGGGGCCTACGCCGCCCGGGACAGGCGTAATGGCCGAAGCCACCTCAACCGCCTCGTCAAAGGCCACATCACCTTTGAGGATGCGTTTGCCTTCCTCAGTCCGGCCCACCTCGTTGACGCCCACATCGATAATCACCGCACCCGGCTTGATCATGTCGCCTTTGATGTATTCAGGCACGCCAGCGGCGACAATGAGGATATCGGCGCGCTTGGTGTGGAAAGCCACGTCCTTAGTGCGGGTGTGCACCACGGTAACGGTGGCATTGGCCGCGGGTCCCTTTTGCATGAGCATGGCGGCAATGGGCTTGCCCACGATGTTGGAACGACCAACCACCACCACCTCCGCGCCTTCAACCGTAGCTCCGGAGCGAGCCAGCAGCTCTTGTATCCCGGAAGGAGTGCAGGGGCTGTAGTAGGGGTTACCGATCAACAATTTTCCCACGTTGGTGGGGTGGAAACCATCCACGTCCTTGTCCGGATCGATGGAGAGCAGGACCTTCTGATCGTCGATGTGTTTGGGCAGGGGAAGCTGCACCAGGATGCCATGAATTTCTGGATCCTTGTTGTACTTGTCGATGAGAGCCAGCAACGCCTCCTCATCCAGATCGGCGGGTTGATTATCCTGGATGGAGTGAAAACCGAGTTCATGGGCGGTTTTCTGCTTGGCACGGACGTAACTCTCAGAAGCGGGATCTTCACCTACCAGGATGGTTACCAGACCTGGGACAACGTTGTGTTTCGCCTTTAATTCATCTACTTCTTTTTTAAGTTTCTCGCGGATCTCTTTGGCGACCTCTGCGCCTTTTAGCAGTTTTGCAGCCATAACTCCTCCTTCAAAAACAGGCAAGGCAGGGCGATGGAGCCCTGCCTGCCAATTTCCATACAGCCTTGAACTGGACTTATTCTTTAGTTCTCGGCCTGTGTTTTTCCACCTTCAGGACCGGTCTTCCCTAAAAGACCGCCTCCTCAAGTGATTTCCTCTAGAACAGTCCCGTCACCTTGCCGGTATCAACGTCCACATCCACCCTGCGGTAGGCTGGATCCGAACTGGTTCCCGGCATCAGGCTGATGGTACCGCAGCAGGGGCAGAGGAACTTGGCGCCGGAGAAGATGAGCACATCCTGAATGGGGAGAGTCCACCCCTTGGGTACACCCTTGACCGCCGGATCGTGGGTGAGAGAGAGGTGGGTCTTGACCATCATGGTGGTGTAGTCATCGTATTGGGAGTCAGCCTCGAGCATTTTGGCCTTGGCTTCAGCCACCGGGGTCCAGGCCACACCATCGGCTCCATAGACGTTCTTGGCTATGAGTTCAACCCGATCACGCAGCTTCGTCTCTAACGGGTAGAGGAACTTGAAGTCGGGCTCTTCCTCGCAGGCCTCGATGACCACATCAGCGAACTCCAGGGCACCGTCACCGCCATCGGCCCAGTGAGTGGACTCTGCACAGCGGGCCCCGGCTTCCTCGGCTGCCTTGCGCACCATGGCCACCTCAGCGTCGGTATCGGTGTGGAAGCGGTTTATGCAGACCACCGGGTTAATTCCGGACTGCCGGATGGTATTGATGTGGTGCACCATGTTCTGCACACCCTTTTCCAGTACGTCCAGACCTTCTTTCGTGTACTCTTCAGGTAGCGGCAGGCCGGCTATCACCTTGGGTCCGCCGCCGTGCATCTTCAGGGCACGAATGGTGCTGGTGAGCACGGAAACGTGGGGTTTCAAACCGCTGTAACGGCACTTGACGTTCCAGAACTTCTCGAAGCCGATATCAGCACCAAAGCCGGACTCGGTCACGTGGTAGTCAAAAATCTTGAGGCCGACACGGTCGGCAATGATGGAGCTTTGGCCCACGGCGATGTTGGCAAAGGGGCCGGCATGGACCATGCAGGGCTGATACTCAGCGGTACACATCAGAGTTGGGTTGATGGTGTTCCGCATCCAGGCGGTCATGGCGTTACCCACCTCCAGGTCGCCGGTGGTCACCACCTTGCCCTGTTTGTCGAAGGCGAGGGTAATGTTGTTCAGTTTCTCGCGCAAGTCGGGCAGGTCGCGCACGATGGAAAGGATGGCCATGAGCTCGGAGCTTACCGCAATCCCGAAACTGGACTGCATGGTGAAACCGTCATACCTGCCGCCCATACCTATGACGATATTCCGCAGAGACTGGGCACAAAAATCCATGATCCAGCCCATCTCCACCCGGGTGGGGTCGATGTCCAGCCTGGGCATGCGGGTAAGGCGCGCAAGCTGTTCATCGGAGTAGTTACGCTCATGCTGCATCCTGGCGGTCAGGGCCACCATGGCCAAGTTGTGGGCGTTCATGATGTCGTTGATGTCGCCGGTGAGACCCATGGAAAACTCGGTCATGGGAATCAGCAGGGAATTGCCGCCGCCGGCCGCGGTTCCCTTGATGTTCATGGTGGGCCCACCTGAAGGCTGTCGCAGGCAACCGCCGACGTTGACGCCGCGCTTTCCAAGACCTTCCATCAGACCGCAGGAAGTGGTGCTCTTTCCTTCGCCCAAGGGCGTGGGAGTAATGGCGGTCACCTCAATGTACTTGCCGTCCGGCTTATCCTTGAGGCGATCGATGATCTTCATGAAGTCCAAGCGGCACAACCTTCCCATAGGGATGACTTCGTCCTTCTCCAGGGCCAGCTTTTCCCGCCACTCATCGGGGGTAGGCATATTCTTCTCAGCCGCTTCCGAGATCTGCCAGTCTGCCATCTTTACTGCATCATAAGCCATTGAAACCTCCTTACCTCCTTGGTTGATATGAATGTTCTTACAGGTGTTATGGTGTAGTCATATGATCGCTGCCGTCATCACCCCCTTCGGACTATATTTTTCCAGAACAAGTCTATCTTCAAAACCTCAGGCATTTCGTCCATCAAGGACTGCAATAATTACCTTCGCTGAATCCAGGCCCCGGAAGTGCAACATTTTCCACTACCTGGAACTTGTCGGGAATGGTAAGTTAGCTAGGCAGAAAAATAACTATCGCCTGTACATACTAGTAGCTTCCTAACTATGTCTCTGTTCAGCGCTTCGGCAAAAAACTCACATAGCTAGGTTTCAAGACGCCAGGATGTCTTTGATAAGCGTAAAATGGTGCGAACGGAGACCAAATAACGCTTTTGGGGGATTGGTGACTAAGCCACCTCGAGAAAAAACATTTTTTCACATTGTTTATCAGAAGGTTTATTTCAGCTTCATCTTTTTGTCAAGACAAAAATGAAGTCCGCCTCGGAAGATGCGATTCTCTAAGGTAAAAAATCCGTTGAATTTTGAACTGTTTTTCTCTATAGTAACAAACAGATTCCCATAGAGAAATCAATGAGTTTATAAGGATATAGGTCACGACACCAATCCCGTTAGGATGGATATCTCCCTCGGCAGTTTTCGCCACAGCAGGCGAAGCCGGTTTGGAAACGAGGTTTGCCCATGGACTCCCTGTGGCCCGAGGCACGCAGGGTTTTGAAACAGACTCTGACCGCTGAGCAGTTCCAGCAATGGATAGAGCCTCTTAAGGTTACTACCCTGCAAAGCGGCCACCTTGTCTTACAGGCCCCCAGCCGATTCCATTATTACTGGATTGAGGAACATTACCTTGCACTCATGCAATCATCCTGCCGCATGATAGATAGCGGTGTCCGGCTTCTCCTGCAAAAGCCTGATGGTCAGGGTAAGTCCTCCAAAACCCAGCGCCCATTCATAGGCAATGTACCACTTGCGACAACCTTCCAGACCTCGCAGACCTTTGAGAACTACGTATTAGCTCCCTTTAACCGCTTTGCCTTTGCTGCAGCCAAGGATGTCTGTCAGGACGCTAATGCCGCCTTCAATCCTCTGTTTATTGAAGGGCCTCCGGGACTAGGCAAGACTCATCTTCTCCACGCTATCGGCAATGATTGGCAGGCCAACAATGACGGCAGTGTCGCCTATCTCAGTTGTCGAAATCTCCTTGTCTTCGGTCCCTCCATACCGCCTTCCCCATACGAAGCACTCCGGCAGAGCCTGAGCGGTATCAAGGTTCTGTTGGTGGATGATGTCCATCAAGTGCCTCCTGAGGGAAATTTCCAGCAACATCTCAGAGAAATATTTAATTGGTGCTACGACGTGGGGACAAGAATGGTGTTTACTGCCACTCGCCTTCCTCACCAGGTCCCCGATCTCTCTCTGGGCCTTCGCTCTCGGTTAGGCTGGGGATTGATAGCACGCATTCAAGAGCCGGATATTGACGGTTGCTACCAAGTAATCGAAACCTTCCTCGGCGCAAGTAAGATGCCGGCATCTAAAGAGATCTGCCGATATCTTGCAGAACATGGGCCTCTTAATTTTCACGAGATCAAGGACTTTGTGGAAAAGTTGCAAGAAATTGTTGAAAAGGAGGGCAGTCTTCCGAGCCTGAAAGAGAGATCCTTTGCTATCCATGGAAACACCACTCCTAGACCGAAAAGACTTTCCATGCAAGCCATCCAAAAGGAAGTGTGTGCTGCCTATGGTGTCTCCTTGGAAGCGCTCCCAGGAGCAACTAAAGCCCGGCCCCTGGTAATTGCTCGCCAAGCCGGGATGTACCTTAGCAGAAAGCTGACTGGGTCAACCTACGCTGCCATTGGGGACTCCTTTGGCGGTCGGGATCATTCCACAGTTATTTATGCCTGTCGCAAGGTACGTGCTGAGATAAGAAGAAATAGAGTATTTGCTGAACGAATCGTTGAGATTGAAAAGAAACTATTGGAAGATTATAAGGAAGAAGTAATTGAAAAATCAAAGGACTAGTGTTGTTATTTACAAATATACAGGCCTTATGTTTAATATTATCTTTACCAATACTTTAATATAAATAATCAAAGCCTTTAATAAGGAGGGGTAATGGAACTCACCATTCAACGAGATGATCTTCTCAGAGGTTTACAGAAATCCCAGTCTGTTGCAGAGAAACGCAGCTCAATGCCGGTTCTTTCCAATGTGCTTTTAGAAGCAAAAGAGCAACAACTGCATCTAACCGCAACCAATCTGGAGGTCAGTTTTACCGGAAGACACGAAGCCAAGGTCACAAAAGAAGGAGCGGTTACTATCCAGGCACGAAAATTCTATGAGATCGTTAAAGAACTTCCATTTCCTGAACTCCGCATCACTGAGAAAGAAAACCAGTGGGTAAATATCTCCAGTGGAACTACAGAGTATAATCTCGTGGGACTTCCAGCGGATGAGTTCCCTCAAGTGATGAAATATGAGGATGTAGAGTGGGTTGAGATGGAAGCGCCCCTACTGAAGGAAATGATAGACAAGACGATCTTTGCTGTTTCCACGGAGGAGACACGATACAATCTCTCTGGAATATATTTTGAAAAAGTGGAGACCGAGGATCCCGTCTGTCTAAAATTGGTGGCCACCGACGGTCATCGACTCGCCTTCATCCAAAAGCCACTTCCAGAGGTGACCAAATTCGCTTTTGACAAGGGTATTATAATTCCCAGAAAGGGAATGCTGGAACTGAGTCGGCTTCTAGAAGAAAGCGAGCAGGTGCAGGTGGCTTTTCAAGAAAATACTGCCATCTTCAGACAAGGTGAATCCACCTTAATTATGAGGCTCATCGATGGCGACTTCCCAGATTATGACACAGTGGTACCGAAAAATTGTGAGAGGGTACTGGAGGTTGATCGTCCGAGATTCATGGAAATGCTACGACGCATGTCCATTATCTCAACTGATCGGTACCGCGGTATACGCTGTAAGATCAATGCAGAACATATGGAAATTATTTCCAACAATCCAGAGATAGGCGACGCCAGGGAGGAGATTCCTGTAACCTACCAGGGTGAAGAGATGACTATCGCCTTTAATCCACGCTATTTTATGGAGATTCTGGCAGTTATGACGAGCAAGGTCATATCGGCAAAGATGATCGATGAATCAAGCGCATGCATAATCGCTGGTGAAGAAGACGAGGGCTTCTTTTCGGTGGTTATGCCGATGCGGTTGTGATGAGCTGACTGGCGCAAGATGAAATATTCTGGCTAGGTTTTTGGGTGGCAAGCTGGTATAATAACATGTTTAAATAACTTCAAAAAAGTCGTGCTGGAGCCCTATGGAAGATCTAGATCAAGCGCCAAATATTAGTGTGAAAGAGTACGACGCCAGCAAGATCAAGGTACTGGAGGGTTTGTCTGCGGTCCGCAAACGGCCAGCCATGTACATTGGCAATCTTTCCACCGAAGGCCTCCACCATCTTGTCTACGAAGTGGTCGATAATAGTATCGATGAGTCGCTTGCCGGCTACTGTGATCAGATAGATATTCAGATTCAGGCTGACAATACCATCATCGTCGATGATAACGGCAGGGGTATACCTATAGATACACACGAGAAAGAAGGTGTTCCTGCAGTTGAAGTAGTGATGACCAAACTCCATGCCGGCGGCAAGTTTGACAATCAGTCTTATCGGGTATCTGGAGGACTTCACGGCGTCGGCGTCTCGGTGGTAAATGCGCTGAGTGAGTTTCTAGAAGTGGAGATTCGCAAGGATGGCAAAGTGCATCAGCAGCGCTATGAGCGCGGCGAAACGGTAACGCCCCTACAAACTATTGGTACCACGAAGCGCAGGGGGACGAGGGTTACTTTCAGGCCAGATCCGCTTATTTTTGAAGACATTAACTTTAGTTTCGAAATCCTCCTGAATCGCTTGCGTGAATTGGCTTTTCTCAACAAGGGAGTTCGAATAACCATAGAGGATGAGCACAAGAATAGGAGACAGCAGTTTTATTATGAAGGCGGGATCATCTCATTTGTGCAATACCTCAATAAAAACAGAAATCCCGTCCATCCCGACGTGATCCACCTGTCCGGCACCAGAGATGGCATTTCGGTGGAGATCGCCCTCCAGTATAATGACAGGTACAGCGAGAAAATATTCTCTTTTGCCAACAACATAAACACCAGGGAGGGTGGAAGCCATCTCAGCGGATTTAAGGCGGGTCTCACCAGAACAATCAATCAATACGCTGCAGGTGATACCATCCCCAAGAACCTAAAGGAAAAGCTTGAAGGTGACGACGTTCGTGAAGGTTTGGCTGCTGTCGTCAGTGTCAAATTGGCCAACCCGCAGTTCGAGGGCCAAACCAAGACAAAACTGGGAAACAGTGAAGTCAAAGGCTTGATGGAGACGCTTATCTATGAGCATCTCAGCTCTTTTTTTGAGGAGAATCCGCAAATAGGCCGTGCCATTCTCACCAAGGTGGTGGAAGCTGCCAGGGTGCGAGAGGCGGCCCGACGAGCCAGAGATCTCACTCGACGGAAGGGTGTCCTGGGAGAGCACTCCCTGCCGGGCAAGTTGGCAGACTGTCAAGAGACGGATCCAGCCCGGAGCGAGTTATTTATAGTGGAAGGTGATTCCGCCGGGGGATCGGCAAAACAGGGACGAGATCGGAAATATCAGGCAATATTGCCCTTGCGCGGCAAGATCCTCAATGTGGAAAAAGCGCGTTTCGACAAGATGTTAGAAAACCAGGAAATCTGCACGATGTTCACTGCACTTGGAACCGGTGTGGGTAAGGATGATTTCGATCTGACCAAGCTTCGCTACCACCGGGTGATCATCATGACCGACGCCGACGTGGACGGCTCCCACATTCGTACCCTGCTGCTAACCTTTTTCTACCGAGAGATGGAGGAACTCATCGCCAAAGGCCACCTCTATATTGCGCAGCCACCACTGTTGCGAGTGAGCCATGGCAAACGGGAAACCTACATTCGCGATGAATCTTCGTTCCAGCGCTTTCTTCTGGAGCGTGCTAGTAAAGACCGAAAAGTGCTGGTGGAAAAGAGCGGCAGGGTGTTCGGCGGTGATGATCTGTTGGAGCTTTTGGAGAAAATGGTTGGTTATTTTGATGTGCTTCATTCCCTACAGAAAAGGGGCTACGATCCCGATTTGATGAAGATCCTCCTTAGGCTTTCTTTGGAGCAGCAGCTTCAAGCGGATCAGGCGAGCATGGCCCGGCTGCAGGAAGAGTTAGAAAAAGAAAACTTCGAGGTGGGTGATCTACGGGAGAATGAGGAATATAGAACGTTTGAAATTCAAGTACGGGCCAAAGAGAATGGCTGGGGTTGGATTACGGTTGGCAGGCATCTGTTCAATATGGTGGCTTTCCGCCGTGCTCTGGAAAAGAGACGGCAACTACTTGACCTGGAAGAGCCGCCCTACAAAGTAGTTGAAGGCGAAAAGGAGATGCCCATCCACTCCAAAAGGGGTTTGCTGGAATATTTGCGCAAGCAAGGAGAAAAGGGCTTGGGCATCCAGCGTTATAAAGGGCTCGGGGAAATGAATCCCGAGCAGTTATGGGAGACCACCATGGATCCCGAGAAACGGACCCTGTTGCAAGTGACGGTGGAGGATGCGGTAGAGGCCGATACGATTTTTACCATCCTTATGGGAGACAAGGTGGAGCCAAGAAGGGAGTTCATCCAGAACAACGCTCTGGAAGTGAGAGAATTGGATATCTAGCCCGGATACTTCATGAATGACTTGCTACGACCACGGATATGGTTGTCCTTCCTGGCGTCCTCGGATGTCGGTCCCTGCGACGTACCGTTCAGGTACGCCTCGGAACCAACTCCTTGCGGTTGCCAGGTGGCACTCCCATCTTCGTGGTCTCGCGACAGCAATTCATGAAATATCCGGGCTTGATGAAAGCGAGCAGGATGGCGGCGCCAAGGTCTGAGGCGAGGTTCAGGTTTTGGGCGTTTCATCCTGTTTTTTTTGTCATGTAACCATTTTTGCTGGGAAAAACTTATGGATCAACCAGAGAGCATCCAA
>JAUWKY010000098.1 GCA_030613915.1 Syntrophobacterales bacterium | reverse complement strand
CGCATAACCACATTTCACCTACGTTCAGATGAATCGCCTCCTCTAGCCCGCATATTTCATGAATTGCTGTCGCGAGACCGTGAAGATGGGTGTGCCACCGGGCAACCGCAGGGGGTTGGATCCGAGGCGTACCTGAACGGTACGTCGCAGGATCCGACATCTGAGGACGCCCGGAAGGACGGTCATGTCCGCGGTCGCAGTCACGCCAAGGCGTGATGAAATATCCGGGCTCTAGTTGAGAGCAAAAAAAAGGCCCCTCAGCAAGTAAGATTAGGATAATAACTTGGTGCCTAGGGGCCGCCCTAGATGGAGGGGGTCGCCCTCCTCTAGTGAACTATGATACTTAAATCACAAATTCTCTGAATGTCAAGGAAAAATGTGAGGAACAGAGAAAAAAATCCTAAGATTCTTTGAAAGTACGCCCACCGTGGCGACTTTCTGGGGCTACCCTCCTCCCAGGAATGGAAGAAAGGTGACGTTGTCTTTGTTCTTAAGTATCCTCTCCATGGAAGAGATCTTGTTGTTTACCGCTACCAGAATAGCATCTTCTGGAAACGGAAGTTCCGGGTGATGTTTTTTAATATACGCCAAGACGTCAGCAACACGGGTTTTCTTTGAAAACCTGATTTGAATCTGGTCACTCTGGGCTTTCGCCCGCTGCAGACCCAAAAAGGTAACAGATACGTACATGGTCTATTCTCTGCGAAAGGTTATCTCAAGCAGCTAGGGATTATAATACGCTCGACATTAGTTGCCAAGTGTCTAAAATGCGCTAAAATGTTCTAAAATGCCTAAAATTTAAAGCACTGATTAGACATCATGGGCTTGCAGCAGTGCTGCGGCCTTTTCGTCTAAGAGGTCGAATTTTTCCAAGGTTTTCCGCAAAGGCACCCCCTCAGGTGTATATCCCTTGGCCTTGTAAACTACGTCACAGAGCCTTTGATATGCCTGCCGCCTGAGGTTTAAGATAGCTTGGTGTCTTTCTTCGGGAGACTCGGGGAGGGCAGTGTCTGTTCCGAGTTGCTCCCGCAACCAGTCATCGTAGTAGTCGCTACGTGATTGGTATTCGTTGAAGTAAGCCGGCCCCATGGCCCTTAGTGGTATCTGATCGAAATCTCTCGTCCCCTTTCCCTGGCGTACGTTTATCATCTTTTGTAAGACATACAGCCTCTCAGAGTCATCGAGAATATCCTGTAAGCTTTTGTTCTCGCCTGTTGTGGCACTGTAGTACTGGGCATAGTATTCAAGAGTGGGCTGATTCTGGGAAGGGTTGTCCGTCTGGGCCGCCTCAGGATGGCGCACGTCAATCCAGGGAAGCTTGCAGAGCCCCACTGCATTGAACCAGGTGCGGATCAGCGGGAACCACTTCAAGGCGTCGGCCTTCATTTCAAAAGAGGGTATCTCATTATGTACCTGATCAATGAAAATCAGCCAGGCCTCATCATGTTGGGGTCCCTTAAGGGAGAAGCCGTATCCGCCCTGCTGAGCCAGCGACTCTTTGCAAATATACAGAGAGAACTCCAAGCCCTTGACTTCCATCCCGAACTTGCCCAGTTCGGACATAGTTTCATCAATGGGTGTGTTTGTTTTTGCACCGTACTTTTCCGCAACCCACTTTTTTGCCCGCTGCACCCCTTGACCACATATCTTACCTAGTCCTTCCCCTGTGGCTGTTTCATGCAGCAGACGGTCAGCGGCGTCAATGTTACCCCAGGATAAATCATAGCCGGTCTCTTCACCGGCTAAATACCCCCGCTGAAAGCACTCCATAAGAAATGCGGCTGTCACACCCATAGAAATAGTGTCCAGGCCGTACTCGTCACAGTACCAGTTATATTCCATGATAAAGTGGGGATCAAATATTCCCTGGCAGGTGACAGCTCCGAGAGTTTCGTATTCCGGACCATCAATACCCACCTTCCTGCCAGCCCGCGGACCCCTGGTAAGGACAACATCTTCGGCCCCTTTGGCGCAGGCCAGATTGCAGCCCATATAGCAGCCGTCTGGTACTTCTTTGTTGAAGTAGCGCTCCAGAAAAACGTCGGCAAAAACCGCAGGAGCATCAGGATGCTGGCCGTATTGATAGTTATTTACTGGCAGCAAATGGAACTTGTTCATGTACTCAGTCAGAACGGGGGTGCCCCAGGCGCGCAGATTGAGCTGTTTAGGATCCTGCTGGCTTATTACCCTTTTTAGTTTAGCTCCCGCCTCCTGTACGGACTCTTTATCTGCAGGATGATTTGCCTTTACCCGGGCCTGGCTCGAACGGACTATCACCGCCCTCAAACCCTTAGCCCGCATGACAGTTCCTGTTCCACCGCGTCCGGCTTGTTTGCTGCGGATCCGGCGACGACGCCTGTCATAAAACAGGCTGTTAATAATCCCGAATCTGGCGTGTAAGGCACCATTGCCGGTGGTTACTGCAGCCACATTTTCTGTGAGCTCGCCACCAGTGAATTCTTTCAACAGGGCCTCGCCATATTCTAGTCCCCCTCCGTCAATTTCCTCGCCGTATGAAGGGGCTGTGGTGACAGTTACGGTGCCTTCATCGCCATCCACGATTACCACCACTTCTTCTGTGGAGATTCCATGAACAGCAAGGGCGTCAAAGCCTGACATCTTCAAGAGCGGCGCAAAATGTCCCCCAATATTTGAGTCGACGAAGGTCTCTGTGAGAGGGGAAATGGTGCCTACGACGAACTTCCCAGTTCCCGGGAATCTTGGTTCATTACCGAGAGGTCCGCTGGCCATGACCAGAATATTTTCTGGACTGTCGTAGCGGGTCTCCTCGGTGGTCCCGTCCCAGATCATCTTCATGGCATAGCCGCGACCGCCGATGTATTTGCGCCTGAAATCAGGATCCACTTCTGTTATCGATGTGGTGAGGGAGCTTAAATCCAGCTGTAAGATCCGATCCGTGTATCCAGCTCGCACGGGAGCAACCTGATATTTGCTTGAGTCCAATGTTTTCATCTGTCCCCTTTTCACTGTGAGCGGTGGCTCGGGTTAAAAGAATAGGTCCGTTCTTGTAGGTCCGTGGCTGTACTGGAGAGGATAGTTGAGTCGAGGCTAGAGGTTGTCGGGGCCTCTTTTTTATTCATGGATGGACAAACTCGGAGCAATCCTCATGCAATAGAAGACGGACAACAAGCAAGGAACAACAACAGTCAAGCAAAAAAAGGCCCCAGAAGCAGGTCCTGCCTTTTTTGGGGTGGTGTTTTGCCAAAGCCGGAGCTGATATGTAACTAATGGAACGAGCGACTTTTTTATAGGAAAAACCAGTAATTGTCAAGTGATTTGTATGCCAGGAGTTTCCCCAAGAATGTTTATCGTGTTTATGTAATATCTTGGCATGTATTTTGCTCTATTGTTCTTCGTAAAGCTGTCACAAATGACGTTTATCCTGAGTGAAAAAAAGCGAGGCAGGGTGGGCCCCGAAGTGCGTTCCCTCAGTCGGTGGGACGAGGTAGTCTCGGTTGCTGTATGATTTGAGCATCACCATTGCCCGTTAAGAAGGGAGGACTGCTGTTATGATTCTTAACCCCATTTTCGGATGGCTGTCCAACGACCTGGCTATTGATCTGGGCACAGCCAATACCCTGGTTTATGTCAGGGGCAATGGCATTGTCCTGAACGAGCCTTCAGTTGTTGCTGTACGGAGAAATGGTCGAGGAGGCAACAAGGTACTGGCTGTGGGACAGGAGGCCAAGATGATGCTGGGCCGCACTCCTGGACACATTGAGGCAATCCGTCCTATGAAGGATGGTGTCATTGCCGATTTTGAAGTAGCTGAAGTAATGCTTCGGTACTTCATCAAGAAAGCAAACAACCGTCGCACCCTTATAAGGCCCCGGGTAATCGCTTGTGTGCCCTCCGGTATCACCCAGGTGGAAAAACGGGCAGTGCGAGAATCTGCAGAGTCAGCTGGTGCCAGAGAGGTTTTTCTCATTGAAGAACCCATGGCTGCTGCAATTGGCGCTGGATTGCCCATCACCGAGCCCACAAGTAATATGGTGGTGGATATCGGGGGCGGCACCACTGAAGTGGCGGTAATCTCGCTGGCCGGCATCGTCTACAGTAAATCGGTACGAGTTGGTGGCGATAAAATGGATGAAGCTATACTGCAGTACATCAAGAACAAGTACAATCTCCTCATCGGTGAGCGGAGCGCAGAGCTGATCAAGACCACCGTTGGCAACGCTTATCGGGATGAGAAAGCTGAACACATGCAGATCAAGGGACGGGACCTGGCTACTGGGATTCCGAAGATAATCGGAATCGACTCCGATGAAGTTCGGCAAGCCATAATCGAGCAAATCAAAACCATTGTAGAAACTGTAAAAAGTGCGCTTGAGCAGACACCGCCTGAGCTGGCTGCTGATATTGTGGACAACGGCATTGTTCTCACCGGAGGTGTGGCACTTCTGAAAGGTCTCGACAACCTCCTCCGTGAAGAGACCGGACTGCCAATCACCATTACCGAAGATCCACTGACCACGGTGGTATTAGGGTCAGGAAAGGCTCTGGATGAAATTGACACCCTCAGGGAGATTATGATTTAGAGTTGGATTGGGAATTTTAGATTTCGGATTGCGTATTGATGACTCGCTTAGCGACCAGCCACTTGCAAATTTGGGCTCCAATACAGACTTTCACCCTGCAATAAAACGATCAAGTCTAAACTTACAGATCATAAATTTCCGCAATTAAAAAAATGAGTCCCGCCTAAAGTGGCGGGACTCAGAATGACATTTCCAGTAATGGTACGGTCTTCAACACACTTCCAGTGTTTACACACCCATTTCAACTAGCAGTAATCTTCTCAAATCCGCAATCCCAAATCCGCAATCCGAAATCGACTTCTACCCTGCCTCGGCCTGAGTTTTGATGATCACATCAATTCTCCGGTTGATAGCCCTTCCCGTCGCGGATTTGTTGGATGCCAAAGGCCGCTTGGATCCATATCCCACAGCTATGATCTTGTCCATTGGCAGGGTACCGTTGGCGACCAGATAGGCGCGAACGGCTTCCGCCCGTCGCTGGGACAAGTGCTGGTTATTCACATCTGAGCCGGTGCTGTCCGTATGTCCCTCAATAATAAGATTGGGTTGGCCAAAGGTGCGAATGGCTCTCTGAGCTTTACTCAGCAGGGAGTAATTGCTCGGCATTATCACCTCTTTGCCAACGGGGAATTGAATCGTTTTCAACCGAATTACCAGCTCGGAGCCCTGTTTGTATACTTCTGCTTCCTCCGGGCTGAAGTAGGTTCGGACCTTGGTAAACAGCTGGTTAAACCGCCTCTCTGCTTCCAGCCGTTTTGCAGTGGCCTCCTGTTCTGCAGCGAACCGCTTTTTGGCAGCCTTTTCCTTCTGGGTTTGATTTTCCAGAAAGGCAATCTGTTCAGTCATTGCCTCCATTTCTGCCTGCTGGTTTTTCACTTTAGTGACCAGGAAGCGCTGATCTTGCTGCAAGGCGTCGATGGAGCCCGTAATATTTTCCACCTGGGTTCCCAGAGGTTGATTGCGCATATCAGCGGTGCCAAGCTTGTTTGCAGTATCGTACAGAATCCCCTCCACCCAGAGGGTGATGTGCTCGGGTTTCATTGTTTTGATGGTTTTAGTCTGCCGTGTCACTTGCAGAAGGCGGCCCGCCTGCAGCAGAGCCTCGTTGGCCATGTTGTGCATCTTCAACTTCTGGTAGCGGTTTTTGGTAATAAATCCATCAACTTCCTTCAATTTTTCCTGCACTGCCGTGTAGGTCTTCGGCGCGAACTTTCGTGCCCCTTCCTTCTCGGCTTGCTTGATGAGCGTGCGCGCTTCGCCCAGGGTTTGCTCTTTAATTGCTCGCAACTCGAGCTTTCGATAGCGTTCCGCCACCTTTGGAGCATTCTTGCGGGCGCGTGATACCTTATCTTTCTCAACCGCCTTTGTGAGACCGAGGAATTTTCTTTCCGCCTCAGCGTAGTCCTGCTCATAGCTGGTGGCACCGGCAGAGCGCGCCATTTCCCGGGCTTTTATGACGTCGGACAATTCGGTTTTCGCCAGGCGCGACGATTCCGTAGCCTTTTTGAGTTCAGCTTGGGCTCTTGATATCTTCTTGACGATTTTCGCCGGGCTATCTCCACGCTCCAGCCGTTTTTTGGCGCCGTTTAGGAATTCTTCAGCCTTGGCAAAGTGGGTTGGTGACAAGATATCTACTTGGTCCATTCGGGCGTTGCTGAGGTTGTGTTCTAACCAATTAATCTGTACCGTCAGATTATCGGTTGTCTGAAATGGCTCCGCTTGCACCGTGCTCCCTGCACCGAGAGCCAGGAAACATAATGCGGTGAGCACTGCCATGATTACGATTTTTTTTCTGATAAGCATCATCCTCCTCCTTCCCCCAACTGTGAGGCTGCTTGCTTCCATGAAGAAAAGTTATATATCCGGGTAAGGAAACCCCAGAAGCCATATGGATAAAGGAAGCGACCAGTTGTCCAATCTAGGCCGCCTGCAAAGCATTTGCCATGTAATCGAAGATATTCTGGACGTTTGTGATCTTCTCCGCTTCTTCGTCGGGGATCTCTAGGTCAAACTCCTCTTCCAAGGCCATGACCAACTCCACAACGTCCAGGGAATCCGCCCCAAGGTCATCTATTACGCTCGCCTCGGCAGTGACGTCCTCCTCTTCTATACCTAGCTGATTGGCAACAATTTCAACAATCCGATTTTTGATCTCCACTATGCCCATACCTTCCTCCTTGCTCTCATGTCTCTGCCCAAAGGGGCTTGAGAGGCCCGCAAATGTTTAGCCTTGGTTTGAATGCAAAAATCGTGCAGGCGAAAACAATCGGGAGGAGGGATTTAGCTTGTGGGCATGATTTATCAGGTATTAATAAGAGTTTACTATAATAAACAGGTAGAAATCTCCGGTCGACTACCGGTTCCTGGGCCCAAAACAGACGCCGCGCTTTGAACTTTTTATAAAATCTAAAAGATACGTCACTTCCTCAGAAAGGGAGCCTTTGCCTTCGAGTTCCTGGATCGCCTGGGCGAGGTTGCTCTTGCGGCGAAACAGTTGAGAAAAAGCTCTTTTGATCTCGCCAATTGTCTCCTTGCTGTAACCCGCGCGTTCCAGTCCCACTTGGTTAATCGCCTTAACTGTGTGAGTGCCGTCCATAATGCAATAAGGCGGAACATCACGACTGGTGCGGGATAGACCGCGAAGCATTGCAAATTTTCCGATCCGCACGAACTGGTGGACCACACAGTTGCCCGATATGAAAGCCCAGTCTTCCACCCCCACATATCCAGCCAAAAGAGCACCGCCCGCGATAACGGTGCGGTTGCCGATCTCACAGTTGTGGGCTATGTGGGCCTGGTTCATGATAAAGTTGTCGTCGCCAATAATGGTGGAACTCCCGGGTTTGGTGCCGCGATGAATTTGCGCGTGTTCTCTGATTGTGTTGCGGTGACCTATCCGCAGATATGACTCTCCACCCTCGTACTCCAAGTCCTGAGGCTCGTGGCCGATGACAGCCCCCATGTGGATGGTGTTATCGTCCCCTATTTCAGTCCAACCCGTGAGATGGGCATATGCCATCACCCGTGTAGAGCGACCAATCCTTACCGGCCCGTCGATAATCACGTAGGGTCCAATTTCGGTCTCTGGATGGATCTCCGCCCTGGAATCGACAATGGCGGTGGGGTGAATGTGCGGTTGATACTCTGTGGTGGTCATTGTCAGAACCTCCTTGAGCAAAAAGCGTGAGTCAGGGTGCCGACCAGATTACCTCGTCTGCATGATCTCGCAGGATAAAGCTCGGCATGCCATGGTAATCAATTGCACCCACTGCACTACCGTGA
>JAUWKY010000079.1 GCA_030613915.1 Syntrophobacterales bacterium | reverse complement strand
ACGTCACCCTTCTTTACATCCCCCCCGACGACGAGTTGTAGGGTCTCTTGTTGCATGCGAATCCGTCCGCTGGCAACCGCCCGGCGGTCAGTAACGGGCTTTGGACCCACATCCACCATTCGTGCCTGACCAGATTCATCAAAATGAGTTAGCTCTGACATTGTAATCCCCTAGATCATTTTGAGGTTCGACTAATATGAATTTAATTATCTCTCGCCCGTTCCCTGCGGTCTCTCGAGTCCTCAGAGTAAAAGCTATTAGCGGATGTACTCGGATCGCTTAAAGATCCCTGCAAAGCAGGAAGTCCCGATAGGGCTATCGGGACAAATGGAGAGAGCATGATGCCAAGAACAAGTTGGCTCGTTCTTGGCGCTCAGGACCTCTCCATTAAGCCTTTAAGCGATCCAATGAAATCCAACACCATTCTTCTTTATAAGTTAGAGCTCTCTGAGTGCTCTGCGAGCTCTGTGAGAGAATTAGCCCATTTCAAGAGTGAGATCGTATGCGCAAGACCACATAGAGATCACCCGATTCATCGTTGAGTTCGCCACTGTCTCCCTCGCGAGATATTTTCAGGCGAGTGTTGTTTTGTATCCCGGCCGGAATATCTACCTGCAAATCCTTTTTGACCTCACGACGGCCCTGACCATCGCAAGAATCGCACGAGAGTGAACGGAGACTCCCTTTGCCATTGCACTTGAGGCATTCGCCTGCAGCGGTAAATATTCCTGATGATGCAGTGTACTTGCCACTTCCACCGCACCAAGAACAGGTTTGTAACGTGGAGGTTGGTTTTGCAGCATTTCCCTGACACTGGGGACAGGTTTCCATGATGTTAATCTGGATGTTTTTTCTGGCACCAATAGCGGCCTCTTCACGGGAAAGCTCAAGTTGAAAGCAGAGGTCAGCTCCGCGTGATGGATGTCGCTGAGATCCGGTTCCAACAATACCAAGGAAGTCAAAAAATTCAGAAGAAAAGGTTCGCAGGACGTCCGCGGTTCGCTTAAAACCTCGATAACCGCGTTCTTTGAGCCCCTCATGACCTTTGTGGTCATAAAGACGCCGCCGTTCTTGATCACTCAAAACATGGTAAGCCTCGGCCACCAGTTTGAACATTTCCTCTGAAATTGGATCTCCCGGGTTGCGGTCAGGGTGATACTTGAGAGCAAGTTGTCGGAATCGTTTCTTGATATCCTCGAAAGAGGCACTCTCCTTCAGACCAAGAATTCCATAGTAGTCTCGACTGCTTGTCATAGCAGCACCGCCAGTGAAACCAACGCTGTTCACTTGAAGTCAGGAAAAAAGATCCTTTTTGATACGGAGAAAATTAATGATACTGTTTTCCATAATTGAATACAATGGCAGAATCCAACAGTAAGCGATCCTCGCATCGACTCGGATACACTTGCTTGTCTCATCCCCTACATCCTGTGAATCCCGTCAAATGAGTCAAGCTCTTATCTATTCGTGGCCTTAGCGGATTGAACTTAAGTCTGCGTGTATCTGAGGTTAACTAATCGATGTCAGTCGCTGAATGTGGCCTAAGGGGGGCTATTGTCTATGAGGACTTTGAATCAGTGCTACCTTCGAAAACCCGTAATACGTCCTTAACGCGGTAAAGATCGCGCAAGAAATATGGTTGCCAGAAATGCTCTCCCGGAGGGAACAAGGCCAAGAAGGGGATACTCCGGCTTCCCATATTCTGGAGTAACCTTTTGGCGGGAGGGTTTTCCGTGGTGAGATCAGCCTTCAGAAGCAAGGCATCATGTTTTCGGAAAGTCTCTACTACGGTCCGGTTCTGGAGAACGGTTTTCTCCACGAAGAGACAGTTGGGACACCAGTCCGCGGTGAAATCCACTACCACCCAACGGTTTTCCCTGGCAGCTTCCAGCAGTTTCGTATCCGCATAGGACTCCCATTGCTGCGATTTCTCCGACACAAATTCCACATTTCGCGCCACAGAGGGCACTATATCCAAACTGACCCATCCTCCAACAACCATGATGATCACTGCCGCCAACCGAACGATTATGCGTCGGCGGGTGGAGTCGCTGAGGGTGGTCATCTTCCCCCAGATGTAGAAGCCTATGGCCAGGAAGAAACAGAAAAGGATCACTCCGACCGTCATGTGTTCCGGGAGGACAGCGAGTAAATAGATCCCCGTGGCGAGAAGAGCAAAGCCCATAAGTCGTTCAAAATGGATGAGCCAGTTTCCTGGGCGGGGAAGCCACCTCAGAGTGTCGGGAAAAAGAGACATAACCACGTAAGGAGCAGCCATACCGAGACCCAGGCATGAAAATACGGTAAAAATCTGAGTGGGAGGTTGGCGAAGTGTCCAGGCCAATGCTCCTCCAAGGAGGGGGCCGCTGCATGGCGTGGCCAAAAAAGTTGCCAATGTACCCTTATAAAATGATTCTAAGTAGCCATGCCGCTGGGCGCTGGCTTCTGTTCTACTGGTGGCAAAGTGGGGTATGGGAAGCTGGAAAACGCCGAAAAGACAAAGAGACATGGCAAAAACCAGCCCGATCATTGCTATGAGAAATGATTGTTTTTGAAACAGTTCTCCCCAGCCGTATCCCGCAAAGCTGGCCAGAGCTGCAAGCACGAGGAAAACTGAAAATATTCCTGCCGCAAAGCTCAAACCCATGAAAGCCACACGACGTCCACTCTCCTGAGCCTGCTGGACAAAGCCCAGCACTTTAAGGCTGACAACGGGTAAGACACAAGGCATAAAATTAAGAATGAAGCCAGCCAGAAGGGCGAACAGGGCAGCCTTGACCATACCGCTTACCTCCAGGCTAGGCAGAACAGGCCGGGGATTCAATTCAGGGATCTGCCCGGGCTGGATGGGCAACTCCTTGATTGACTGGAGAGGAGTAGAGACGGAAAAGGATGGTGCCAAGGTAGCTTTACTTTTAGCAACATGCGTGAGGCCAATATTCTTGCGCACCTGTAATGGAATAGCCCCTGCGGCCTCCGGGCTGCCGACAATGGTGAGCGTAGCGGCGAGGTCGGTTTTGTAAGGCATGCAGAGCCCTTCACGACAAACAAGGGTGCGGAGAAGCAGTTGAACCTGGTGACTTCCAGATGACAAATTGCCTGGCGTAGATAACCTCATATAGATAGAGGTCTTATTTTTATAGGCCCAGACCCATTCATCCGGGCCAAGGTCGAGTTCGATGAGTTTTTCCGCCGGGAGAAACCGGGCAGGGTCAGCCCTGACCCCTTCAGGAAGCGAGGTCACCTCAAGAATTGTAGGCAACCCGGGACCTGGACCTTTTGGATTACCATAAATATGCCAGCCGCGATCCAAGACAATATTCGCGACAACCCAGACCTCCTGGCCGGCGGCAACCTTGGTAGGATATGTCTTTACGTCAATCTTAACCGGCGGCTTGGAATTGAGCTGAATTTGATTCGTCGCCAGAGCAGGAGCAACCAGCCCTGGAATTAGGAAAGCCAGGCATAATATCAGGGTGAGTTTAAGGCGGGTCATAAGGCTCGATTCCGGGATAGGAACACCTCCAACAATCAAGCAGATCATAAACAACATCGCAGCGGATGGCAAGAAGCTTTGCGTTTCAGCTGGCAGGAGGCAGCTGGCAGCGGGCAGCAGTTATCTCTCGTATTTCTCATTTTACATTGTGCTGAAATTCTTCAAGGATAGTTCACTAAAGATGAAGCCTAATTGGTAAAGAAGATATGAGAGATGATAAATGTGAAATGGCGTTTAGCGACAGATTAGATGAGAAATCAAAATCCCCCAAAATTCTCTCGGTCGCTCGAAAGTCGACACCGCTTCATAGTGCCAGCCAAGATGTTGGCCGCAGTGACGACAGAAGGCCATTCGCCAGCGGTAGCCCGGAAACCAGGTGTGGACCTCGGTGGTTCCTCCATGAACAACCGCACCCGGGCAGTCAGAAAAGGTGTGAAAGTCGCATTCGACGCCCGCCGGGTTGAGAAAAAAATGTCGATCGGAAGCATTTATGCGTAGGAGTCGGTCGGAATGAGTGACCAGGCCTCTACAACCAGCACACTGGTAGATTTTGGCGCCATTGCCACTGATTCCTTTCACGGGAGAAAAAAGGCTGAACATTATTGGTTCCAGAGCCAGGAAGGTTGAATGGCAGGTAAGATACCAAATTCCCAAGAAAAGTCAATCCGGGCTAGTTTTAAGACCCATGCCTTTGTTCTTGCGAAGAGAAATCCAACCTGATATACCTATCGTTGATCAATATAGTGATGAGATGGTTTTTGACTGAGGGGCACTGGCGCACAGCATCCCTACTTTCAGATATCATTCCCAATAACGGCGCATTGTCCCCACTTAACTTCAACATATCAGATCGTCTCCTCTGGCTGTGGTACGAGAGGGTTAGCAACCAGACCAGCGAGTCAGCCATTTGACATGCTTGCAAAAGTCCTTTCCAGTTCAGTGTTGGGTATTGATGCCTATGTGGTAGAGGTGGAGGTAGATATCACCATGGGTCTACCCGCCTTTGCCACTGTGGGTCTCCCTGACGGTGCAGTGCGTGAAAGCAAGGATCGAGTGAAATCTGCAATCAAAAACTCAGGATACCGTTTTCCGCCTCATCGCATTACCGTAAACCTGGCTCCGGCAGACAGAAAAAAGGAGGGGGCGGGATTTGACCTCCCAATGGCCGTGGGTATCCTATCTGCCACAGGTTTGGTAAATCGGGACAAGCTGGAGCAGTATCTGATAATTGGCGAACTCTCCCTTGATGGGAAAGTCAAGAAGACCAAGGGTGCGTTGCCCATGGCCCTCGCAGCAAGGGATAATGGTTTTGCTGGAATTATCGTACCCGAAGGTAACAGCAGAGAATCTGCGGTTGTGCAGGGAGTGAATGTCTTTGCGGCGAGTCACCTTTATCAGGTAGTAGAGTTTTTAAACGGCGTCGACGAATTACCCCCTACAACCGTTGATGTCCAGGAGCTATTTTCCCAAGATGCACTCTATGATGTGGATTTCAACGAGGTGAAGGGGCAAGAACACGTAAAGCGAGCTTTGGAAATCGCGGCTGCCGGGGGGCACAATGTGCTGATGGTGGGGCCGCCAGGCTCCGGGAAGACAATGTTGGCCCAAAGACTGGCGACCATTCTGCCTGACCTGACCTTTGAGGAAGCTCTGGAAACAACGAAGGTTTACAGTATCATGGGATTAATGGGTGAGCGTGCCGTCATTTCAACTCGGCCTTTCCGATCACCCCACCACACTATCTCCGATGCCGGCTTAATCGGTGGCGGCCAGATTCCTAAGCCCGGTGAAGTGAGCCTAGCCCACAATGGAGTATTGTTCCTGGATGAAATGCCGGAGTTTCGCAAGAATGTTCTGGAGGTCTTGAGGCAACCCATGGAAGACGGCAAGGTGACCATTGCCCGAGCCGCCACATCCATTACCTATCCAGCATCTTTCATGGCCGTTGCTGCCATGAATCCTTGTCCGTGCGGCTTCTACGGCGATTACAAGCGGCAGTGCCAGTGCACTCACTTGCAGATCCAGCGGTATCGGACCAAGATTTCAGGACCGCTGCTGGATCGGTTGGACATTCATGTGGAAGTGCCGGCCGTGCAGTACCAGGATCTGGCTCAGGAAAGCAGCGGGGAATCCTCCCGAACCATAAGGCAGAGGATAAATGCAGCCAGAATGGTGCAGCTGGAGCGGTTCACGCACCACAAGATCTATTGCAATGCCCAGATGCCGCCCCGGCTGCTCAAGCGGTTCTCTAAGTTGGAGGAGGATTCCCACGGTCTATTGGAGACCGCTATCGATCGGCTGGGGTTGAGCGCCAGGGCTCACAACCGCATTCTCAAAATTGCCCGCACCATAGCAGATATTGAGGGACTGGAGCAGATCAGTTCAGCGCACATAGCCGAGGCCATCCAATACCGTAGCCTGGACCGTAGTCTAGCCTAACCCGGATATTTCATGAATCACCTGCTGCGACCGCGGATCTGGCCGTCCTCCCGGGCGTCCTCGGGTGTTGAACCCTGCGACGTACCGTTTTGGTACGCCTCGGGTCCAACACACTGTGGTTTCCCGGTGGCACACCCATCTTCACGGTCTCGCGACTGCAATTCATAAAACATCCGGGCTAATCCACCCCTTCGCCGAATAGCCTGACTCCACTCTATTCCTCACAGGCAATCCCTTCCGCCAAGGTCAAAGCAGAGAGTTCAGCACCATTCATGTTAAGGATTTCATTGTGCCAGGGGGGTGCGTGCAGCTGTCTTTCCAAGGCCTGCTGGAGCGATTGGGTGTCTGTGTTCGATTCCGTCAAGACAGTAACGTATTCTTTGATGAATGGCAGAAGACTGTCAACGTGAGTCTGTTGCTCCCTGTCTTTAAGGTCACGCAGGAGAACAACGGCTGGGATCCGTGAGGCCAGGATATCGCTAATGCTGTTGTATCCTGCATACACTATGGCCACCCTCGATTTTACCAGAGAAGGGATATATCTTTCACTGACCTCATCGACAGTACAAAAGGGTAGATTTCGGAAGAGATCCTGGATCATCTCTTTCTTCTCTTGGTCCACGAACAGTCGCCAGGGGCCGTGGCTTTCACCGATCCCCTTTATTGCGTCATAGATTTTTTTTACGAATTTCCATGTTGCCTCAGTTCCCCAAGGAATGGATATGGTTCCAGCCAGGGTATCCTTTTCCGATGCTATCAGATGTTTGCTTTCCATTAATCTCGAGACATAACCTGTTTCCACTGGTTTGACACCGAAACGTTGTGCGATGATATTGGGATACTCATCGCCCATAACCTGGGTATCCCCATACCACAAAATGAAATCGTAATAATTCTTGAAGCATTGAATCGCTGCGTCTGACCAAACATCCTTGTCATCCCCAATGATCCCTCGGAGGCCCAAGACCCAGAGGGTATCTACATCTCTGGTAACCTCCAGGGCACGGAATAATTCATTCCTTTTACCTGTGGGGGCATGATCTACGAGCACGATTCGAGGTTGGAAAATTTTCATAATTGAGGCCAACATCTCAGTGCGCAACTGCCCCAGAACCGACTTATAAAAATTCGAATGCCCATAACCGCCTTCAGCTCGGCCCTTGACAATGGTGGTTGCATAGGATGGAAGCTTTATCCAGTCCAGAGTCCCATTGCCTATCAAGGCAGCTGCCTGTTTACATCCTGAAACAAATAATGTCTTGCATTGTGGGTAAAGTCGGCGCAGGGCCAAGCCAATGGCGATGCTTCGGCTCGCATGCCCAAGTCCCCGGCCATCGTGGGCGTAGATCAAAAAATCTAATCGTTTTGAAAAATGTCGATTCAGTTTCTTGGAGTAATACCGAGATTCCATAAAAACCCTATGTCCTTCCTTGCAACTCCCAGCGGCTTCCAGCTCTTTTTAGCAACTCTACCTCTTTTTGCCAAGACCGGAAAGGGTGCAAGGGGTTATGCTACTATTTCCTTACGTGGAAAACATCAAGACTTTCCCCAAGAATGCCATTTGCGATCCGGGCATAGGGGAAGGCTACTCCACAACGAGCAATTCGCGCCATTTTATGGAAATCTCCCTTTAGCAAAGCGCCACATCTTCATGCATGGACTAGCGGGGCTGAGATACCGAAATACAGGTTGCTCAGATGCTCGTTGTTTCGCAGCCTATCCCTATGCCTTTTCTGGTGTCTCATCTGAGTGACTGCGGAAGGTCTGTGCCACTTCCTCGGCTGTGGCTGGGGGAGCCCCTGGCCCCGTTACGTAGGAGCGGGGAACAGGGAGGGGGTGCCTTCCCCCGGTCACAGCCGGGATTGAAGTGACCTGACCGTGAGCTTTGGAACGACAGAAGAGACACTAGAAAAGCATTTTCATTTTAAAATCAGGGCAAAGTACCTCGTGACCTCAGTTGACAAAGATCAACTATCAATTCTTGAGGAAACTTCTGCAAAAACATGCATTGAAATGGCAAAAGCTTTACATTAGACTACCGGGACAAATGCGGTGCAAATCGGGAGTTACCTTGTTTTGCCGTGGTACGAATAGATATGGATGATGTGAGCCCCATGCTAGTAAACAATCTTGACGTCCATGTTATCAATTCTTGTAACCTTCACTGTCACGGCTGTAATCATTTAGCGAATTATGGCTATGGCGGACCATTCAAGGTAAAAGAACTCGTCGATTGGATCAAACCATGGAAGGATAGGCTCTATTTTAAAAGAATCTCTCTATTGGGCGGAGAGCCTCTACTGAATCCATACTTGAAAGATATCTGTATTGCCTACAGGAGGCTTTTTTCTCAGAAGGAAACAAAACTCCGCATCATCACGAACGGAATATTGATAACAAAATGTGCCTGGTTAAAGGAACTGA
>JAUWKY010000066.1 GCA_030613915.1 Syntrophobacterales bacterium | reverse complement strand
CTCACTATAGAAGACCGCAGCCTGTCCAGGTGTAATGGCTTTCTGGGGCTCGAGGAAACGGGCGAGAGTCCACTGTTTCACTGATTTATTAGCACCGTTGGGTATAAAATATATAATCTGCCTTGTCAAATTTTTCTCTTAGCCCGCATTATTACCCATTTCTGCTCAAGGCCGTTTTGGGTAACCTCGAAACGAAATTGAGGAGGCGAAAAAGGGGCGAACCCAATCCTGGTGCGGGACCCGGAGTTGTGTGCCTGGAAGTTATGGACTATAGTACAATTCTTGGTGGTGCGGCTGCAAACTGCTTGGGCAAGAACAGATGAGTTGGAGTTACTTATGGATAATTTGACCCCATTTCAACGACGTCAGGAAAAGGTAAAGAAACTGTTGCCCGAAAAACCTTATGACACCTTCCTGGTCTCAGAGCCGTGGAATCGGGCTTACCTCAGCGGTTTTTGGGCAGAGGACATGCAATTGACCGAATCCTCCGGTTTCCTTTTCCTTACCGAGAAAGCTCAAGTGCTGGCCACGGATTTTCGCTACCAGGAACAAGCTGAAAAGGAAGCTCCTGATTTTCAAGTGGTTATCTATAAAGAGAATCTTACCAATATCCTACCGGAGATCTTCGCGAGTCTGAGCACCCGCACCCTTGGTTTTGAAAACCACCATCTCACCTATGAGCGGGTTATGAAGATTCAAGAGGCCCTGCAAGAATGGCATCCGCAAGGAGAGCTGCTGCCTGGGGGTGAGTTGGTGGAGGGTTTGAGAATGGTCAAAGAACCGGAAGAAATCCAGGCCATTCGTAACTCTCTGGCCTTGACCGAATCTGTTTTGGAAACCATAGTGGCAGAGGTAGAAGTAGGAAAGACAGAAAAACAACTGGCCTGGCGCATCGAACAACTCATGCGAGAAGCGGGCGCTGAGGCGATCTCTTTCCCGCCCATAGTGGCCTCCGGGCCAGGCGCTGCCATGCCGCACGCGGTGGTCAGTGATCGCCAGCTTGAGGATTCAGAGACAATTATTATTGATCTGGGCGCCAGGTTGGACCACTACTGTTCGGATATGACTCGGACACTTATTCTCGGAGAGCCGGACAGTAAAGCGCGTGAGGTTTATGGTATTGTCCGGGAAGCTCAATTACGGGCCATGGCTGAAGTGCGGGCCGGGATTCCTTCTTTGGAAGTGGATCGCGTGGCCCGCGATTACATTGCCCTTGCCGGCTATGGGGACAATTTTGGTCATGGTCTGGGTCATGGTATTGGACTGGCTGTGCACGAGAAGCCGGGATTCGGCAAGAGCAGTTCCATGGTGCTAGAGGAAGACATGGTGGTCACCATCGAACCCGGGATTTATCTTCCCGGTTGGGGTGGGGTCCGCCTGGAAAATATGGTGAGAGTGACTGCGGACGGCTATGAGATTCTGAACCAGAACGAGTTTTTTTATTCATTTTAAGAAAAGGCTCAAGGCGCCAGGCGCAAGGCAAAAGCAATCAAAGAAAACTTATCTTCTCCTTGCGTCTTACGCCCTATGCCTTACGCCTATATGTAATGTAAATGAATGATGACAAAATTTTTTTGGAGGATTTTGCAATGGAAGAAGAGAACTATCGAATTGAAAGTGACTCCATGGGTGAGGTGCAGGTTCCGGCAGCAGCCTATTACGGGGCCCAGACCCAGCGAGCGGTACAGAACTTTCCCATTAGTGGTCTCAGGTTTCCCCGGGAATTCATTCGCGCTATGGGTCTGATCAAACGGGCTGCGGCTCGGGTGAATCTCGAGTTGGGCTTCCTCTCCCAAGAGGTGGCCGAAGCCATCATCCAGGCAGCTGCCGAGGCGGCAGGGGGTGAGTTGGATGAACAGTTTCCCGTGGATATTTTTCAGACTGGGTCCGGCACCTCCACCAATATGAATGCCAACGAGGTCATTGCCAACCGTGCCATTGAACTGCTGGGGGGTGAAGTGGGTAGCAAAAAGCCAGTGCACCCGAATGACCACGTTAATCGAGGACAGTCTAGCAATGATGTCATCCCCACTGCCATTCATCTGGCCGTGGCCGAAAGCATCAAGGGTGGCCTGCTACCAGTGCTGATGGCCTGCCAGAAGGAACTCGAGGCCAAGAGTGCGCATTTTGACCACATCGTCAAAATCGGGCGCACCCATCTTCAGGATGCCACCCCAGTACGTCTGGGACAGGAGTTCGGTGGTTACGCCCGTCAAATGGAGCTGGCCCGGGCACGTATTGAACAGGCCTTGTCCGGTCTGATGGAATTGGCCCTGGGGGGTACAGCTACTGGGACGGGTCTCAATGCCGTGGTTGGCTTTGCCCCGAAAGTCATAGCCCAGTTGGCGGAGGAAACGAATCTTCCCCTGAAGGAGGCCAAAAACCATTTTGCCGCCCAGGGGGGCCAGGACGCGCTGGTTGCTGCCAGCGGTTCTCTCAGAGTTTTGGCGGTGACACTCACAAAAATCGGCAATGACCTGCGCTGGTTAGCTTCTGGACCACGATGTGGGTTGGGAGAACTTCACCTTCCTCCGGTGCAACCAGGCTCCTCAATCATGCCCGGTAAGGTCAATCCGGTCATCATTGAATCTCTTCTCCAAGTGGCAGTGCAAGTCATGGCCAATGACTGGGCTGTAGCTATTGGTGGGCAGGCTGGAAACCTGGAACTCAACGTCATGCTGCCGGTGATGGCGTACAATCTGCTGCAATCTGTGGAGTTGCTCAGAACCGGGATTAGCAACTTCACGGAGAAATGCCTGCAAGGACTTGCGGCCAATGAACAACGGTGCCGGGAGTTGGTGGAAGAAAGTCTGGCACTCTGTACTCCACTGGCCCCTGAGATAGGCTATGATAGAGCAGCCCACATAGCGCACCTGGCCTACGAGAGTGGCAGAACAGTACGAGAAGTGGCGCTGGAGTTAGAGGTTCTCCCGAAGGAAAAACTCCTAAAAATACTAAATGCTGAAGAAATGACTCGACCTGGTGTTCCAGGTGGCAGAGGGAGTAAACAGTAGGCAGTGAGCAGTGGGCAGCAAGCACTCGGCAGGAGGGAAACGGACAAGAGTGAACGACGCGGTGACACGGCGACGTGGCGACGCGGCGAAGAATGACAAATGTGAAATGATAAACGAGCATTGCTTAATGCCAGATGATCAATGTTTTTGTGCTTAAGGATGTTGTCTGATATAGTGCCTTTGTAACCAGACAATATATTGAACCGATGGCAAAAATCATTCAGTTTGGCAACGGCCGCAAGGGTGACGACAACCTTATTTGTCGTAAACCCCTGGAGTTTCGCCGCGGTGACTGGCGTCAAGGGCAGATATTGCAGTGCCTCCGGAGCGAGGCGGAGAAATACCAGAGCCATCGGCATCAGGCCATTAACAACGGCCACAGCCATCTCAGCTTTGTTCCCGAACACTTCAGTTTGGTGAGTGGCTGCGACTACACGGTGATGGGACTTTACCGGTGGAGGGAAAGTGAGGAGCGAGCCAGGGAGTTTTACCAGCTGGCAGGTCTCATGGAATGTGTGGTCAACAGCTCCTCGCCGCTGTTGCGTACCGACTTGTTGCGCAGAGTCTACAAGACCATAATGGATTTACGGCACAGTCTCAATTTCTCCTGGAAAGGGGACTCCAGCCAGTTCCTCTTGCCCTTGCATCCGAACTTTTATCGCCGTAGTGATTTCTTTGCTCGAATCCAGCAAGCTGACACCCTGAAGGTTCTCTATGAAAGAGTGGAACATGAGACCAGGGTGCAGTTTGATCTGCTAGCCTCCGAATATGTCTTCTATCTGCCCCAGAGAATGGTTGACGAACCAGCTTAAAGGAGTGCGAGAATGCCAACTTGGCCCTATCGGTTTCAGCTGAGCCTGCAAGATCGATTGCGGCGATCTGTGTACGAGGTACTAAGAGACCAAATGGATATGTACCTGCTACAGTATGCTCTCATCGACTCATACTGGAACTTCTGCGAGGCTGGAGAACCTTACCCATTCGTGCCAAAACGAGAGCTCAAACCCCGGGCTCGGGTGGTGGCGAAAGAGCACATTTATCACAATCACTTTCTTGTCATGTTTTGCGAAGGAACCATTCCGGGTTGGTACAAAAAATATATCCGCTTTTTCGATTCCAATAAGGTTACCAAAGAAGGAGTCGCTGAGCTGGCCTACATTCAACTGCACAAAAAGTACACCAAAAACTTGCGCTACTTCGAAAACCCGGATTTTGAGAATCTGGTGCTGGACCTACTGCCGGTAGACTACGCCCTGTTGATTCAGAAAGATCCCACCATCAGGACCAGAACCCGCTATGCCATGACTCACTTCCATGTGAAGATTGACTGGCCCATTGACAACGCTACCGAAGAGATGGCCCAGCAGCTGCGTTACATTGCCAAAGATCTTTACGAGATAGACGAGAAGTACGCTGAAAATCTGAACAACAAGCTTTTTGAGAATTACGGCTTTCACTATGCAGTGGGAGGTCGTCGCACCGCTGCGGTGGTGGCGGCGCAGTTTCTCAAGAAAATGGAATTCATCTCCACGGTCTACGTTGCCAGTTCCGAATCACGCACGCTTGCCCGTCTCAGTGAGCGTGGAGTAACCAGATACGTATTGGTCAAGCTGCCCACCGATGAAATCTCCCGTTTGGCCTCGGAGAACCGTATGAAGTTTGACAATTTCGTGGAACGCTTTCTTATCGACGTTCAGGATGACTTTGGGGTGGGAGTGTTTCAAGTGGTCTATCGCAACACCATCCATTCAAAGCCGCCCGAAGATGGCAAGTTGAGGGAACTGAGGCCAGATTTCCAGTGGCTGACCGTGAGCGATCAGCTGCTTGTTCCTCTCCCCGGTCATAACGACATTTACCCAGTGCCCTACAGCACCATCTACACTCCCGACTTTGGAGATGCCGATCTGATTTAGCCCGGATATCCGCCCGACGTAGTCGGGATTGCGGAATGATGGTATTGGTGCCTGAACTCACCCTTCGAGTAGAGCCGGCAGCAGGCGAGCGGTACCTTGACTCTGTGAGAGATCAAAATCAATGGCGAGTTTTCTGAGCCCCAAAAGGAGCCGCTTTATCACCCCAGTCAACCTGCCGCTCCTCAGCTTTGCGCTCCTGATCATAATTGGCACCATATTGTTGATGCTCCCGGCTGCGGCCAATGGACCGCGGCTTGCACCGGTGGATGCCCTGTTTACCGCAACATCGGCAACGTGTGTTACCGGTCTGGTGGTGGTTGATACTGGTAGCCGGCTGAGCCTCTTCGGTCAGTGGGTCGTACTGGTACTCATCCAGTGTGGCGGACTGGGCATAATGACTTTTTCCACCGTGCTCATAATGCTCATGACCGGCAGATTTTCTTTTATACAGCGCAGTGTCATCCAAGACACCTTCACCCACAGGCCGGACACAAGACTTCCTTCCCTGGTTCTGCACGTGGTGATATTCACCCTGGTGCTGGAGGCGGCGGGGGCCGCTTTGCTGTTCCTTCGCTTTTCCGGGATGTACAACCCGAGCAGGGCTCTCTACTTCGCCGTTTTCCATGCGATAAGCGCCTTTTGTAATGCCGGTTTTGGCCTCTATTCTCAGAGTCTTATGGATTTCAGTGGTGATCCGTTGGTGAGTCTGACTGTGGCGTTGTTGATCATCTGTGGTGGTATTGGATTCCTGGTGATGCTGGAGTTGAAAAGGGTATTGTTCAGATCCCGCAAGGCGGGCCGGGCCCGGCGCCTTTCAGTTCACTCCAAGCTGGTGCTGACGCTCACTGCTCTCCTGTTGACAGTCGGCACTCTGGGCTTCCTGCTCTATGAGTGGAACAACTCCATGGCAGGGCTTTCTTTGCCGGCGAAGGTAATGGCTGCCTTCTTTCAATCAGTGACCGCCAGGACTGCGGGGTTCAATACCTTAGATTTTGGCAAGATGGCAAATGTCACCTTGCTTTTTACCATCCTGCTCATGTTCATTGGAGCCGCTTCAGGATCCACAGGGGGCGGCATCAAAGTCAACACCTTGGGGGTTCTTTTTGCCCTCAGTCGGTCACGGCTTCGGGGTGAGGAAACGACGAGTATTTTCCGCCGTACTTTAACAGCTGAAACCGTTGGACGAGCTATCTCCGTGTTGGTTGTGGCCGTAATAGTTATCTATGCTGCCACCATGGCTCTAACCGTAAGTGAATTGGGGACCACTATCCACGCAGAGAGCAGGGGACTTTTCCTTGAACTTCTCTTCGAGGTGGTCTCTGCTTTTGCCACTGTGGGGCTCAGTGTAGGGGTGACCTCAAAGCTGAGCACTTTGGGCAAGTTGATCCTGGTTGTGGTGATGTTTGTCGGGCGATTGGGTCCGCTCTCCATAGCTGTGGCTTTGAGCGGAAGGGAGCCCCGGTCCACGATCCAGTATGCAGAGGAGAATGTCATGATTGGTTGAGTCGACCCTAATGTTGCAAACCATTGCAGCGCTCCAACAAAAATTTGCTAGCCCGGTTATTTCATGAATTGCTGTCGCGAGACCACGAAGATGGGTGTGCCACCGGGCAACCACAGGGTGTTGGCTTCGAGGCGTACCTGAACGGTACGTCGCAGGGGCCGACACCCGAGGACGCCCGGAAGGATGTCCATATCCGTGGTCGCAGCAAGTGATTCATGAAATAACCGGGCTAAAGGATGCATCATGGGACAATTTGCTGTTATCGGTCTGGGTAATTTTGGCTACTACCTTGGAAGCTATCTCTATGAAAAAGGCCATGAGGTCATCGCCTTGGATATCAGTAAGAGTCAAGTGCAAAAGATGAAGGATGTTGTCAGCCAGGCCGTTGTGGCTGACGCTACCGATCGGGAAGCACTGGAATCCCTGGGTATTAGTCAAGTGGATGCAGCGGTGGTCTGCATTGGTACAAGAATGCAAGCGAGTATCCTGGCAACTCTGCACCTGAAAGAGCTGGGGATAAAGAGTATTCTCGCCAAGGCGACCAGTGAAGAGCACGGCCGGATTTTAAAGAAAGTCGGGGCCAGTGAGATCTTTTTCCCAGAGAAAGACCTGGCCATAGGGGTCGCGAGTAGATTGGACAATCCAAATATGTTGGACTACCTGCCTTTTATCGAGGGCTACAGCATCGTGGAGCTGGCACCTCCCAAGGAATATGTTGGTAAGACATTGAAAGAACTGGATCTGATTAACAGGTTTGGCATTCAGGTATTAGCGATCAAGGAGATCCTGCCAAAGGGATTGATTCTCATACCCGGGGCTGACTTTCAGGTAAAAGACAGCGATGCGCTCATTGTCTTGGGTCCCAATGAGACTCTGGAGAAGATTAAAGAGACCTAGCTCACCGCCGAGTTGGCACAATGCTGTTGATAGCAGGCAGCGCAAGATCGTGTAGTCGTTATTAGTTATCCGTTGTCAGTTATACGGGAGAATCTTATTTGATTCCTTAGGATGTTAACTCCGATAAAGAGTGTCGTTAGGGTTAAGACCCTTTCTCACCACAACGCCATGCGCTGTGCGAATTCAGCGACTTCCCGCCTGGACAAGGATTACTTGACCAGCGTGAAGCAGGTTGGAATGGATGTCGTTGAGGGCCTTGATCTTGGTCACGGTGGTGTTGAAGCGTTGGGCGATAAGCCAGAGTGAGTCGCCCCTTCTTACCTGGTAGTGCACGGTTGATCCTGTTCCTCTGGGCGGATTCCTGCTTGCCATTATAACCTGGCCACGGAGGGGAATCTTCAAGCGCTGGCCCGCCCGGATCCGACTGGCACTGCGCAGGTGATTGGCGTGCACTATACGCCGCACTGACACTCGGTACTTTAAGGCGATTCCGGAGAGGGTCTCGCCGAAGCGCACCCTGTGGACCACGTAAGCGCGCTTGGGGGGTTTCCACTGGGGAACCTCCTCCAACTTGGCAAGAAACGTTGTGCTGGTGTCTGCGGGCAGATTCAGGGTAAAGGGGTAATTTGGGGTGGCTTTATATCGTAAGGATGGATTGAGCTCCTCTAGAGTTTTCGCTGGTACATCCAGGACCCGGGCAATATCTTTCAGGCGCATCTGTCGGTTGACCTGCACCTGCTCGTTCATCAATGGCTGATCAAGCTCCAAGTCGTCAAAACCGTACTTCTCAGGATCTTTGATGATATGGAGTGTAGCAAGAAAACGAGGCACATAACGAGCGGTCTCCAGTGGGAGCCGCGGGTAAAGATCCCAGAAATCATCTAGATAGTTCACGTGCTGCTGCCGAATCACCCGCAGCACGTTACCCTCACCACAGTTGTAAGCTGCCAAAGCGGTAGTCCAGTCGCCGAAAAGACCGTGAAGAACCTTTAGGTAAGCAATGGCGGCCTGGGTAGACTGTTCAGGGTCCATCCGTTCATCCACCCAGCGGTCGCGGCGGAGATCATAACGGTAGCCGGTGGAGGCGATGAATTGCCAGAGTCCAAGGGCCCTGGCCCTGGAAAGTGCCTTGGTTTTGAAACCGCTTTCGATAAGTGGAAGCCAGGAAAGGTCCTCAGGGGTACCAGCTTTCCTCATTTGCTCCACAATGTAAGGTCTATACCTGCCGGAGCGCCTGTAGGATTGGATGAAAAAGCTTCTCTCTTTGGTTTGAAAACGTTTTATCTCTCTGGCCACATGTTGGTTCATCGCCAGCGGCATTTCCCGGCTGTGGTCCATTTGGGGGTGGATTCTGGAGGCATAGATCTCCAGAATCCGTTAGAGATGAGGAGACGAAGGTCTTCTTTTTGCTGGGTGATCTCCGGATCATCCTCGTCTTGAATGCTGAAAATGATTTGATAGCTCTGATCGAGAGATAGTATCGCCCTATCTGGTTCATCACTATTCCAGTACTCTAGAGCTTCCTGATAATAGTACAAAGCGTCGTCCACACGCT
>JAUWKY010000199.1 GCA_030613915.1 Syntrophobacterales bacterium | reverse complement strand
AAAGCCATCCTGGAGGATATTAAAAAATTTAATCCAAACTGTTCGTTTCCCACCGTCATCATTGGTGAGCAGGTTATTGTCGGATACAAGGAAAAAGAGATCAAAAAAGCTCTGGGATTATAATAATGGACATTGATAAGCTCTACGAGATGTTACGTAAGGTGCAAGAGCCCAAAGGTTACTATTTCAGTAATGACAAAGAGAGAACCTTTGAGCTGCTAGAAGGTCTCTTGCAAAACAAGGAACGCTATGGCTATATGGCGTGTCCTTGCCGGTTGGCAAGCGGTGACCGCGAAGGGGACAAAGACATCATTTGTCCGTGCGTCTACCGTGAGCCTGACGTGGAGGAATACGGCAGTTGTTACTGCAACCTCTATGTCAGCCAAGAATGGAATCAAGGGAAGATTCCGCACGCCTATGTCCCGGAGCGAAGGCCGCCTGAAAAGATTCGGTTCTGATAGACCCTACGCTAGCACCAGATCTTTATAGCTGCGACTCCAAAGGAGTAGCAGCTTTTGCATTTTTTTGACCTGAGACTTCCGCAGAGATTAGAGACAATCTGTGTATTTCTTCTTACTGCCAGCTGCCTCCTGCCTGGTTAAATTGCTGCTAAACACTAAAAGCACCCGGATGTACGCAAACCAATGATTGAAAGTTGAGTGAGGACAATGAGCCTACTTTTCATAGACGGAAACCAAGCGGTGGCAATGGGGGCCATACATTCCGGCTGCCGGTTTTTTGCCGCATATCCAATTACTCCCGCGAGCAATCTACTTTCAGCAATGCTCGACACCCTTCCCTCAGCCGGAGGCATTGCACTGCAGGGTGAAGACGAGATCGCTTCCATCGGCTACTGCCTTGGGGCTTCCATGGCCGGTATGAAAGTAATGACTGCCACCTCCGGTCCAGGCCTCAGCCTTTATAGCGAGAACATCTCCTTCGCCATTGCAGGGGAGATTCCAATAGTCATTGTCAATATCATGCGTCAGGGACCGTCAACCGGTTCCGCCACTCGGGGCGCAGACGGCGATGTGCAGTTCATGCGCTGGGGATGCAGTGGTGGCCTGCCCGTGATAGTCTTGGCCCCGGCGGATGTGAGTGATTGCTTTACCCTGACGGTCCATGCTTTCAATCTTGCCGAACAGTACCGTTGCCCTGTAATCATAGCTTCCAACAAAGAGATAGGGATGACCAGCGGGACTTTGGATATGGAAAGAGTAGAGAAGCCAGCAGTTATAGACCGTACCCTGCATGAAGCCGGTCCTTTTCTGCCTTTTCAAGTGAAAATTGGGGAGGACGTCCCTCCATTCCTTCCCATTGGCGGACCGATTCTCGTGAGACAGACTTCCTCCACCCATGGACCAGATGGATACATTACAACGAATCCCTCGGAGATTCAGGCAGGGGTTGAAAGGCTGCAAAGAAAAATCGATTCCAATATGGAATCATTTTCCTACTTCGATCTGGAAAAAAGAGAAGGGGCTCGCACCTTGCTCGTCGCCTACGGGATAACAGCGGGAGCCGCAAGAGCTGCAGCTGCTGAGCTTTCTGAAAACCAAAATATTCCCGTGTCGCTCTTGGTTTTGAAGACCTTGTGGCCGGTTTCGGAGCAGGTACTGCAAGCTGCTGCGATGGGAATGGAACGAATTCTCGTAGTGGAGATGAATCTGGGCCAATACGTCCAGGAGATCCGGAGAGTTATTTGCAACCAAAGAGTTGATTTTTATGGCAAAATGTCTGGTCAGCTGATCTCGCCCAAAGAAATCATAGAGGAGGTGACTCGTGGATAGCCTTCTGAATCCCGATCGTCCCCCGGTCTTTTGCCCGGGCTGCTCTCACGACCGCAGTGTCCATACCCTAGACCGTGCTCTAAAAGAGATGGGCCTCAAGGGTAGTGATGTAGTTATCGTAAGTGATATTGGGTGTTCGGGACTATTCGACACCTTTTTCAAGACCCATGCATTTCACGGACTTCATGGTCGAGCTCTTACCTATGCAGCTGGGATCAAGTTGGCGCAACCTCATCTCAAGGTGATAGTCACCATGGGTGACGGTGGACTGGGCATAGGGGGGGCACATTTCCTTGCCGCTTGCCGCAGAAATCTGGATATTTCCCTGCTGGTATTAAACAATTTCAACTTCGGCATGACCGGAGGTCAGTTTTCCTGCACCACACCCGAACATGCATCTGTGGCCTCTAGTTTTCTCAATCTTTTGGAAAAGCCGTTTGATGTGTGTAATGTTGCAGCTTGCGCAGGGGCTCCCTTTGTGGCGCGGTCTTCCGTCTACCGGAAGAATCTCCCGGAACTCCTCGCAGAGGCTATCTCCTTCAAAGGGTTTGCAGTTGTAGACCTCTGGGGCGGTTGCCCTGCCCGTTACATGAAAAAGAACCCCCTGTCTCCCAAAGAGATCGAGTCGGCCATAGAGAAACTGCAGCCGTATCAGGGGGTTATATCTACTAATATCCGCAGAGAATACTCCAGCCATTACCGGGAAGAGGCCGCAAAGGATACTGCCGGGGTGGATTGGCAAGGTATTGAAAAGACCTTCGAACCAACAGTCAAAGAACGACGGGAGGTGGTTTTTTTAGGGAGCGCAGGGCAGCGGGTGATAACTGGAGGCGGCCTATTGGGTCGGGCAGCCATTCTGGCTGGCATGAATGTCACTCAAAAAAACGACTACAACATAACAGTCATGCGGGGGCCGTCTGTCACCGAGGTTATTGTTTCACCCCAGGCAATTACTTACACGGAGGTAGGAAAACCTGACGTGATCGTAGCACTTTCCGAAGAGGGCGTTCGGAAGTGTTGGGGACTCTTCCAGAAAATGGAAAAAGAGGGACGAGTTATTTTGGCGGCAGGGGTTGAAATCCCCACTACCGATGCTGAGGTCCTGGAAGTAAATTTCAAGGCTGGAGGAATCAAGAAGAAGGAAAGGGCTCTTGCGGCCCTGTCTTTGCTGGCTCAAACAGGAGATCCAGTCACACTGGAGATGCTCAGGGAAGCCATCAGCCAGAGTTTTCATGGCAAAAGGCTGGAGGAAGCACGCCTAGTTCTGGAGAAAGCCGCCACGATACCTGTTTAATAGCAAAGCGCATAGCGCATAGCGTCACTTCCTATTTCGAATTTTCTAACCCTATGCCCTTTGCTCTATGCTCTCTGCTAACCGGATGCTTTTCCACCAAAAGCATCGTGCCCGGTAATATCCCTCCCAAGAATGAGAGTGTGAATGTCGTGAGTGCCCTCGTAGGTGTAGGCTGCTTCCAGGTTTAGCATGTGCCTAATGACGTGGTAATCCAGGGCGACGCCATTGGCGCCGAGGATATCTCTGGCGGTGCGGGCAATCTTGAGGGCCTCTGAAACATTGTTCATCTTGGCCAGTGAAAAATCTATCTCCTCTGTGGCCTCTGTGTCTCAGTGGTTCATCAATTTTAATGCAAAATCTGACTGAGAAACAGTTTTGTTCGCTCGTGCTGGGGGTTTTCGAAAAACTCTACCGGCGTGTTTTCTTCAAGTATTTCACCTTCATCCATGAAGAGCACTCTATGGGCCACACTCTTGGCAAAACCCATTTCGTGAGAGACCACCAGCATGGTCATGCCCTCTTTCGCCAGGTCGATCATAACGTCCAGCACTTCCTTGATCATTTCCGGGTCCAGAGCAGAGGTGACCTCATCGAACAACATTATCTTCGGCCTCATGCACAGGCTGCGGGCAATGGCCACCCGCTGTTGCTGGCCGCCTGAAAGCTGCCCAGGATATTTTGGAGCCTGATCAGCGATGTGCACTTTTTCCAGAAAATACATGGCCGTTTCCTCGGCTTCGGCTTTGGGGACCTTTCTCACCCAAGTTGGGCCCAGGGTTAGGTTTTCAAGGATTGTCAGGTGCGGAAAAAGGTTGAAGTGCTGAAAAACCATGCCCACTTCCTCACGGATTTTTTCAATGTTTTTCAGGTCATTGGTCAATTCGATACTATCGACGACAATCCGGCCCCGCTGATGTTCCTCCAGCCTGTTGATGCAGCGGATCAAGGTTGATTTTCCGGAGCCTGAAGGACCGCAGATTATTATCCGTTCGCCTTTGTGAACGGTAAGGTTTATGTTCTTGAGCACGTGGAAGTCGCCAAACCACTTGTGCATGTCGGTGATTTCAACGATGGGGTCAGCCGATAACTGCTCATCGTTCTTCTTTGGCATTTCGTTGCTCATATGTCTCCACCAAAATCGGAGTTTGGCATGCGGAACGGGTAATCGAAAACAATCTGAACAGTCAACATCCAGTATCTAGTATCCAGTAACCAGCACCCAGTATCCAGCATCTAGAATCTATTATCAAGTCCCTCTATATAACTCCCGTTCCAGGCGACGGCTGTAGTTGGACATGGAGAAACAGCCCGCAAAGTAAATCAAGGCAATAAAAAGATAGGCTTCGATGCTGAATCCCATCCACCTGGGATTGGAGAGGGTTACTTGTGTGGTCTTTAGGAGATCGAACAGGCCGATGATTACCACAAGGGATGTGTCTTTGAAAGCAGAGATTAGTTGGCTGACAGTTGGCGGAATCACTATTTTCAGTGCCTGCGGCAGAATAACCAGTCGCATCTTTTGGTAGTAATTCAATCCCAGTGACTCCGCCGCCTCATACTGTCCCCTTTGTATCGCCTGGAGACCACCCCGGACCACCTCTGCTACGTAAGCAGCAGTGAACAAGATGATGGCCACTTGAGCCCGGAAAATATTGTTAATTGTGATCCCTTGCGGCAAAAACAAGGGAAACATAACCGAGGACATAAAGAGCAGGCTGATCAGGGGTACTCCCCGTATTGCTTCAATATAGACTATACAGAGCGACTTTATGCCAGGCATTTTGGATTGCCGTCCAAGTGCCAGAAGAACTCCCAGCGGGTAGGCGGCCGTCAGACCAAACACGGAAAGTATAAGGGTAAGGGGTAATCCACTCCACTTGCTGCTGTCC
>JAUWKY010000202.1 GCA_030613915.1 Syntrophobacterales bacterium | reverse complement strand
ATGAAAAGAAACATCACCATAACCATATTTGGACGAGATCTTCAAATAAATCTCGCCTTTATCACGATCCTGTTCTTTGGATTAATTTTCAAAGGGATCTATTTATACTCTTATGCGCTCAACGACCCTTACTACAGCATCGCCACTATGGACTCTGCTGTTTATGTAAATTGGGCGCAGTTAATCAATCAGGAAGGATGGCTGGGCACTGAGATTTTCTATAGAGCACCTTTCTACCCCTATCTCTTGAGCATTATTTTCTGGTTTGCTCCAAACAATCTCTTAGCTGTCTATATTATACCACTTGGTATGGGCATTTGCTCTGTGGTGCTCATCTATAGCATTGGCAAGAGAATCTACTGCGAGCGAGCCGGTCTTATAGCCGCCGGCTTCAGCCTCGTCTACTCTCCGCTTACTTTTTTTGAGACCAAGATATTGCCGACCATCACAGGGGTATTCCTTGGTTTGCTCTCTATTTACCTTTTGACCCGAGCCGAGCAGGGAAAAAAATGGTACTACTGGATGGGAGGAGCCGCTACTCTCGGAGTCGCTGCCATATGTCGCCCCAACTACCTTTTGATGATTCCACTTATTATTCTCGGTATCCTTGTAGTGCACAGGAAACAGCTGAGAGAAACACCTATCCCCATATTGATCCTCATTCTGGTACCCTCGGCGATAATTGGTACGGTCACCCTGAGAAATTATGTGGTTGGCAAAGACTTCGTCCTCATCAGTGCCAATGCCGGGATCACATTTGCCCAGGGGAACAATCCGTGGGCTCGGGGCAGCATAGCTGTTATTCCTGGATTTTCCGGCGAAGTGACCAATCAGAGGCATGAGGAGACTCAAATCGCTGAAAGAGTAACGGGTCGCAAGCTCAAGCCTTCTGAAGTGAATACGTTCTGGTTCAAGTGGGGTCTCACCTTCATTCAAAAAAAACCGTTGGAATATCTCAGATTGCTCCTTTACAAAGGTGCCATCCTCTTCAACAACCATGAACTAGGGAGCAACTATCTATTAGATGTGGATAAAGAAGTAACACCATGGCTAAGGCTCGCTTTTCTGCCGTTTGGGTTCATCATGGCCTGGGCGGTCATTGGATTCGCTCGCATTTTCTTGGAGCGTCCGGCTGCTCTGGCTCTGATTGCAGCTTTTATAGGCAGTTTTTTGACGGCGATGATCTTTTATGTGAATAGCCGCTATCGAATGACTCTACTGGCCCCGGCAATCATTATGGCAGGCGGTGGTCTGGACTATCTTGGGCGTAACCCCAGAAGGTTCGGGGTCATTTTGCTCACAGTTGGACTCACATTTTTCATATCACTGCCCCCATTCTTGCCCTTAAATGACACACATTTGTCCAGGAGTCATTCCAGGGCCTGGGCTCACTTGGGAGGTGCCTACAAGAACAATAATCAGTTGGAGAAGGCTTTGTGGGCTTATGAAAAAGCAATAGGCATGGAACCAAACAATTACAGATATTATTTTGAAACGCTAAATCTGTTCGGCGCTCTAGAAAAAAACAAAGACGACATTATACAGTGGGCCCAACAAGTGTCTCATAAAATATCTCAAGAAGAGTATCGTTATCTTATCATTGCTGAAGCATACTATTCAGCAAATGACTATGATAAAGCATTGGAATATATTCAAAAAATACTATCATCCTTTCCGAGAGATCACAGATTATACCTTTATTCAGGGATTCTTTTCGGTAGAATGGGGAAACATCATAAAGCCAGAGAAGTATTTTCACAAGGCCTCAAGATAAATCCTGTAAACATTGATTTACAATATAACTATGCTTTGGCCTGTTTCATGTCAGGAGATAAAGAAGAAGCCAGTCAAGCGGCCAGAAAGATCGTTAAGAATGCTCCACACTTTGACAAGGCACGCAGTTTGCTTAGACAGATGGCGAGGGAACAGTAGACTTTTTTGCGCATCATCAATGCAGAAAGGGTTTGAGAGGTGAGACTATCTGTAGTGATTCCCGTTTACAATGAAGTTGAAACCATCAAGGAGATTGTCAGCCGTGTCCAAGCGGTGGATCTCGAAAAAGAGATCATTATCGTAGACGATGGGTCGACAGATGGCACCCGTGAGCTATTGCAGGAAATTAGTCTCGCTCAGAAGAACGTCAGGGTTTTTTACCATGACCGGAATCAGGGTAAAGGCGCTGCTTTACGGACGGGCTTTGAGGGCGCCACTGGCGACATTGTCATCATTCAAGACGCTGATCTGGAATATGATCCAAGGGAGTACCCAGTTTTATTGGAACCCATTCTTGATGGCAGAGCTGACATTGTTTATGGCTCAAGATTTCTTGGTGGGCCTCACCGGGTGCTATTCTTCTGGCACTATTTAGGTAACAAATTCTTGACCTTGCTTTCCAATGCTTTGACCAACCTAAACCTGACAGACATGGAAACCTGCTACAAGGTCTTTAGGAGGGAGGTCCTCAGTAACATACAACTCAAGTCGAACCGCTTTGGGTTCGAACCGGAGTTTACTGCGAAAATAGCAAAAAAAGGCTTTCGCATCTATGAAACCTCCATCAGTTACAGTGGCCGCACCTACGCCGAAGGCAAGAAGATCGGTTGGAAGGATGGGGTAAAGGCTATTTTTGCCATCCTATGGTTTCGTTTTTTTGACTGACGGCTTCGTAAATCCGCCTGCGGCGGCCCATCTTTCCACCGCAGGCTGATTTACTGTGCCGTCTTTGTCATAACTTTCTATGAAATTTTGGAGTTTTCGACTGACAACAGCATCTCAAGCATTTGGGCCAGACTCTCCGCCCACGGCTGGGGATGTATGTGGAATGTATGTTCCAATACTGAACAGTCCAAGATCGAACTGGCAGGTCTTTGAGCTGGAGTAGGATACTCAGATGTGCTGATTGGCTCAACCCTCTTCACTTTTAGGGATTCATATCCGCTCGCCAGGCGAAAAATCTCTTCCGCAAAACCGTGCCAACTTGTCACCCCTTTGCCGCAATAGTGGTAGGTCCCCCAATGAACCTGTCCACCCTCCAAAAACTGAGTAGCAATCCTTAAGATTGTCTCGGCCAGATCTGCGGCAAACGTCGGGCAGCCATACTGATCGGTAACCACCTGGACCACTTCTCTCTCACGGCCTAAGCGCAGCATGGTCTTGACGAAATTGTGTCCATGAATTCCGTAGACCCAACCGGTGCGGAGGATGAGGTACTCTCTCAGATGTTTCCTTACTTCCACTTCTCCTGCGGCTTTGCTTTTACCATAGACACTCAGAGGAGAGACCGGATCTGTGACAAGATAAGCCCCTTTCTTCTGACCATCAAAGACGTAGTCTGTGGAAATATGGACAAGGGGAATGCCAGCCTTTCCACAGGCTGAGGCAAGGTAGGCCGGTCCGTCGCGGTTTGCGGCGAAGGCGAGCTCTGGCTCAGACTCAGCTTCATCAACAGCAGTATAACCAGCAGCATTGACCACCAGGGACACACCAGGCCGATTTACTTCCCTCCTGACCGAAATCGTGTCAGTGATGTCCAGGGCAGAACGGTCCAGAGCCAGGATCTCAAGACCCCGTTTTGCGCCGCGGTTTGACAGTTCCCAGCCCACCTGCCCGTTGGCACCGGTCAGCAGAATTCTCATCTGTTTTCCTCATAGACAGGCAGATGCTCAGGTGCAATATCGGCAAGGCAGGGTAGCTGGCTGTCCTTTTCTGAAAGCAACGGTTCCGAAATAGGCCAGGCTATGGCTAGAGTGGGGTCGGACCAGAGAACGCCGCCTTCATCTTCGGCGGCATAAAAATCCGTACACTTGTAGACTACCTGGGCAGATTCACTCAGCACACAAAATCCATGGGCAAATCCCTCCGGCAAGAACAGCTGGCGTTTGTTCTCATCGGAAAGATGGACGGATGTCCACTGTCCAAAATAAGGAGAGCCCCGTCGGATATCCAGCGCCACATCAAAAATGGTACCCTCGATTACCTGGATCAACTTTGCCTGCGCGTGCTTTACTTGATAGTGCAAACCCCTCAGTGTTCCACCTACTGAACGGGAGAGGTTATCCTGCACGAAAGTGGATTCGATGCCAGCCTCGGTGTATCTTCTCTGCTGGTAGGTCTCCATGAAAAAGCCCCGTTCATCCTGGAACACGGATGGCTCGATTATTAAGATTTCCGGTAGAGAGCTGGGGAGTATCTTCATGGCAATAAACCTTCGTACTTGATGATATCCAGGAGGTACTGTCCGTAACCATTACTCAATAGTGGCCGGGCAAGTGTTTCAAGTTGGGCGGCGTCAATGTAGCCCATCCGAAAGGCAATCTCTTCGACACAGGCAACCTTCAACCCTTGTCTTTCCTCAATAGTCTCGATGAAATTGGCAGCCTGCATGAGGGTCTCGTGGGTTCCGGTATCCAGCCACGCTATCCCCCGCCCCAGCTTTTCAACGCGGAGCGCTTTCATCTTCAGATAGGCCCGATTGACGTCGGTAATCTCCAGCTCGCCACGCGCCGAAGGTTCAAGCCCAGCAGCAATCTCTAGCACTCGATGATCGTAAAAATAGAGCCCGGTAACCGCCCAATTAGACGTGGGCTCCTCTGGTTTTTCTACAACGTCTAGGGCCTGGTCTTCTGAATCAAAGGTCACAACCCCATACCGTTCCGGATTTTTCACCCAATAGCCGAAAATGGTTGCTCCTTCTTTTTGAGCGGCAGCCTGGCGCAGTTTGTCAGGCAGACCGTGGCCATAAAAGATATTGTCCCCAAGGAGCAGGCAACCCGGATCGCGACCGATAAACTCCCGGCCGATTAAAAATGCCTGGGCAATGCCTTCAGGACGCGGTTGCTCGCTGTAGGCAAATGAAAGGCCCCATTGCGATCCGTCCCCGAGAAGGTCCCGGAACAGGGGCAAATCCTGTGGG
>JAUWKY010000312.1 GCA_030613915.1 Syntrophobacterales bacterium | reverse complement strand
GGTTTCAGAATGCAGATTGAAAATAGAAGTCCTCAAACCGCAATCCGAAATCCCAATGACTAAGGTTTCAGTGTTCCCCGCTGCCGCTTCGCTTCAGACGGGATTTCCGCTTCGCTCCAACACGTTTCAGCTTCTATGTTTCTTTTTCCTGACACCTGGTACCTGTACTACAACACCCAGTGACATTCATAGTGAATCAACCAACCAAATGATGCTTGACAAAACACTTAATGTGTAGCATAAGCTACCTCCTTAATAACAAGCTGTCCTTGCAGCAAACAGTAATTCATTGGAATTGCTCATCGTCGATGTTTCTGATAGTATTGCTGTTTTTAAGAGTCTAACAACGAAAACAAGGGATTGGATACTATGCCGCAGACCTCAGGCGCACCATCCATTCCGACTCACGAGAGATTCGCCGAGCGTATCTTTGAGGTGGAACTCGAGCGCTCCATCGCTCGAGCCAATGAGTCCTTGCTTGCCCTCCAGCATTCCGATGGCCACTACTGCTTCGATCTAGAGGCCGACTGCACCATCCCTGCCGAGTACATCCTTATGATGCACTATATGGATGAGATCGACGATGAACTCGCGGCCAAAATCGCTGTTTATCTTCGTGAACACCAGTGTGAAGACGGTGGCTGGAATCTTTACTGTGGGGGGGACTTTAACCTCAGTTGTACCGTAAAAGCTTACTATGCTCTGAAGTTGGCGGGCGACAACCCTGATGCCCCCCATATGGTGAAGGCCCGCAAGGCCATCTTGGCTCACGGCGGCGCCGCCCGCTCCAATGTATTTACCCGCATTACTCTGGCTCTTTTTGGCCAGATACCCTGGAGGGGAGTACCCTTCATCCCTGTAGAAATCATACTCTTGCCCCGTTGGTTTCCCTTTCATCTGAGCAAAGTTTCGTACTGGTCGCGCACCGTAATGGTTCCCCTGTTCATTCTCTGCACCCTAAAACCCCGGGCCAAAAATCCGAGGCAGGTCCACATTCTGGAGTTGTTTACTACGCCTCCTGAACAGGAAACGAACTATTTCGCCATACGCTCCCCTCTCAACCGAGTGTTGCTGGCCCTCGACAAGGGAGGGCGCCTCATTGAGCCGTTCATTCCTCGCGGTGTTCGGAATCGTGCTATCAACAAGGCAGAAAAATGGTTTATTGAACGACTCAACCACACTGATGGTCTCGGTGGTATCTTCCCTGCCATGGTCAATGCCCTGGAAGCCCTGGAAGTCTTGGGCTATCCAGCAGATCATCCCCCTCGGGTGCGCGCCAAGCAGGCCCTGGAAAAGCTCTTGGTAATAGGTGAGGATTCGGCCTACTGCCAGCCGTGTCTCCCCCCCATGTGGGATACCTGCCTCGCCGGTGCAGCACTACTCGAAGTAAGCGGAGGCGAACCCACAGACGACCTTGTGCGCGCCCTGGATTGGCTCAAGGAGCGGCAGTTGTCCGATGAACCCGGTGACTGGAGAGAGAATCGCCCTCATCTCGAAGGCGGCGGCTGGGCCTTTGAGTATGCGAATCCACACTATCCCGACCTTGACGATAGCGCCGTAATAGCATGGGTCATGCATCTAACCGGACTGGAGCGTTACCGCGAGTCAATACGGCGGGCCGCAGATTGGCTCGCTGGGATGCAGTCAAAAAATGGCGGTTTTGCCAGCTTTGACGCCGACAATTCCTACTATTACCTCAATGAAATCCCTTTTGCTGATCACGGGGCCCTGCTTGACCCGCCCACCAGCGACCTCACGGCCCGCTGTATAACCCTGCTGGCGACGGTTGACAAAGTAGGCTATTGGAAAACGATTGTTGCAGGGCTCGATTTTCTACGCCGCGAGCAGGAGGCCGACGGCCCATGGTTCGGGCGTTGGGGTACCAACTATATTTACGGCACCTGGTCGGTACTGGTGGCCTTGGAAGCGGCTGGCGAGAATCCCAACCAACCTTACATCCGGCGGGCGGTGGAATGGCTGAAGTCTACCCAGCGTCCCGATGGCGGCTGGGGTGAGGCGTGCTGCTCTTACTGTGACCCGGCGTTGGCCGGCAGTGGATGCGATAGTACCTCCTTTCAGACCGCCTGGGCCATGCTCGGTCTCATGGCTGCCGGCGAGGCCGATTCTCCCCACGTGCGACGCGGTAACGAATATCTACTACAGAGCCAAATGGACAATGGCTTGTGGCAGGATGAGGTGCACACCGCGCCCGGCTTCCCGCGGGTTTTTTACCTGAAATATCACGGCTACGACAAGTATTTCCCCTTATGGGCCCTGGCTCGCCACCGCAACTTTTTGCGCCCGAAAACAACTTGAGAGTACTAGGAATTGTAGCAGCGCTGCAGTCCGAGGCCCGGAGTCTAACCATGGTTCCAATAGGAGCCGACGGCCTCGTTCGGCTGGACGGAACCACTCTCCTAAAGGTCGCCGGCATTGGCGCCAAACGTGCGTTAGCTGCTTCAGAGCTCCTGATAGCTGAAGGTGCAGCCGCCTTGCTTAGCTGGGGCAGTGGAGGGGCGCTTCATCCGAAGCTCTCTCCAGGCAACCTGATCCTTCCCAAAAGTGTGATTGCTTCCCAGAAAGATGTTTTCCCCACTGATGCTGACTGGCATAACCGACTGGTAGCCCGACTGAAGAACCGTCTGGAGATCCATAGCGAACCTTTGGCGCAAAGCCCCAGCCTACTCGCGAGCCCAGTGGAGAAGTTCAATTTTTTCAACCAAAATGACGCCATCGCGGTGGATATGGAAAGTGGTTCGGTGGCTGAAATCGCAAACAGGGCAAACCTGCCCTTCATGGCCATCAGGGCCATTGCTGATACCGCAGACATGGCTATTCCCGCCAGCGCCCTCAATGCAATTGATGAATATGGCAGATTGAGGCCATTTCATCTCCTGGGGAGTTTGCTGCGGAGGCCAGCAGACTTCCTCCTTCTGAACCAGCTCAGGCGTAACTTCACTGCCGCCAGAACTACCCTGACTACAGTGGTGCGACTTGCCGGAACCGATTTCCTTGCCTTTTAGCCAAATATCGCAATCCGAAATCCCAAATCCGCAATCAAAAACAATGTGATATTGACCTGAACGCACCTCTGTGCCACACTTCGGTGAGCCACACCTGCAGGAAAGGAGAGCAAAGATAGGTGGCCAAAAGCTTTGGAGAGCTAGTGGGCCAGGCCCTGGCTAGATGGGTGAATGTGGCGCACCGTTTTGCCCTGTGGT
>JAUWKY010000032.1 GCA_030613915.1 Syntrophobacterales bacterium | reverse complement strand
CATTGCCTTCGCACCCTACCTGAGATGTTGGCAAAAACAGAGTTTCATGGGGCTGCGGTTGTTCACGACAAAACAATGATCGCCTGGCAGCCGTGGGAGGAGGGGGGCCGCCGCTACGGATTGGTCTTTGATCTAGGCACGAGCACTTTGGTGGGTAAGCTTATCAGTTTGCTCGACGGCAATGAGGTCGCCGCCATCTCTCGTCTCAACAGCCAAAGTAAGTACGGTTCGAACGTCATCAGCCGTCTGCAGTACGTCAAGGAGAATTCAAAGGGGCTTGAGCGTCTGAACGAACTTTTGATAAAAGATTTAAAGCGCATCACAAAACGTCTTTTGTATGTCGGCGGGTTGCAACCGGAGGATATTTTCATCGGAGTTGCTGCGGGAAATACTACCATGCAGCATCTATTGTTGAGTTTGGACCCCAGGGGCATCGCGCAAGCACCTTTCAATCCCGTTTCCACAGATGGCATGATCGTGAAAGCAGCATATTTGGGCCTCGAGGTACACCCTGAGGCCCTGCTCTACGTGATGCCCACCAGATCCGGCTACATTGGTGGAGATTTGATCAGCGCCGTGCTCGCATCCGGAGCAGCGGAAGAAGAAAACAAAATGATTCTGGGGCTGGATCTCGGTACCAATGGGGAGATTTTTCTCGGCAATCGCAAGCGCTTGCTGACCTGCTCGGCAGCGGCAGGTCCCGCCCTTGAGGGTGCGAAAATCTCCCACGGGATGATTGCCAGGTCTGGAGCTATTGAGGGTGTCAGCTCAGGGAATGGCGACCTTTCATGCAGAGTCATCTCGAACATCAAGCCCAAGGGAATTTGTGGGAGTGGGCTGGTTGATCTGGCAGCAGTCCTTTTGCACGCCGGCATTATCGACTATGAGGGTTTGGTCCAACCTGGCCTAGAAAATGCGGGCGATGTCATAGGGGCAAGAGTAATTGAAAGATCAGGGGTCCATGACTTTCTCGTGGCAGCCTCAGAGGAGAGTTTAGATGGTAGACCGATCTATCTCAGGCAGAAGGACATTCGTGAGCTTCAGCTTGCCAAGGGGGCAGTGGCTGCCGGGATAAAAACCCTGATGGACGAGATGGGTATTGGGGTGGATGGTATTGACCGTGTCTATCTAGCCGGTGCCCTCGGAAATTACGTTCACCCCCTCAGTGCCATGCGCATCGGTCTCATTCCCAGGGTAAGACCGGACATCGTCCAGTCTCTCGGCAATGCTGCCAGCACAGGCGCTTCCATGGTGCTGTTATCTAAGGCTTACTGGCAGAAGGCCAATGAGCTGGCTCACTCCATCGAGCACATCGAGCTCTCCACCCGCCTCGACTTCAATGAGTACTTCGTTGAAAGTCTGAATTTTCCAGAAGAAAATCTTTGGTAAAAAGGCTTAAGGCACAAGGCGCAGGGCATAAGGGGAAAATGCTTCTTGAGCCGTGAGCCTTACGCCTCACTCTAAAGCTTGGGCCATTGTCCAACTGTTTCCACCGCTAGACCGTCACCGAAGTTATCTGTAAATAATTGGAAATAATAGAGTTCTTCTTTGCTTCGAACAAGCGGGTATTTGGCTTGGGCCTCGGCCAGTTCGTCATCACTGATAGAAGTTTCAAAGTAATCTGGGAGTAGAGCAGCCGAGCCGGAGCCTTGCGAGAACTCTTGTTTCAAACGGCGAGTGATGATTTCTGGTAAGAATGGCTCAAATGCTTTCCTGAAGATCCATTTTTCGATTTTTTCATCCCCATCCGGTTTCTGTTTATATTCGGGAGGGATGGCCAACATGTAACGAAATAGTTCACCTGATATCAACGGCGCCACTACTCGGACTGAATTGCAGTGGTTCATGCGATCCAGCCTCAGAGAAGCATTGTTGTGCAAGAAGCCGATACATTCCATCTGATGAACAAATAACTGTTCCGGAGGAAAATCCTTGAGGTATAAATATCCGCAGAAAATCTCGTCACCGCCTTCACCGGAGAGAAGTAGGTCTATGCCATGCTCCCGGGCGTACTTGGAAATGAGGAAATTTGATGCCGAGCTTCTCACTAAAGACGGGTCAAATGACTCCAGGTAGTAAATGACCTCAGGCAGCACCTCCAATACCTGTTCCAGATCCACGATCAACTCGTGATGGTCGGAATTGATATGATTGGCCAACACCCTGGCGCTTATTATGTCCTCACTCTCTCCCACACCCATGGCAAAAGTTTTCAGTCGGGCATCTTTCCCGAACTTCTCCCTGTGTAACTCACTGGCCAGATAATTGATCACACTGCTATCCATGCCTCCGCTGAGCAAACCGGCCGTGGGCACAGTGAAGTCCACTCGGCTGCGAAGACTCCTTTGGATAATGTCTCTAATATCCTTGATCATTTGGTCTAAATCGCTATGCAGAACTTCCGGCGGTGCTTTGGGTAACTCGGCAAAACGGATAAGGTTGCCGTCACTATCCATGTAATGTCCAGGTGGAAATTCATGGATGTCATCGGTTACTGTGGCGAGGCTTTTGAGTTCAGTAGCCAGATATAAAGTATTATCTCGACGTCCGTAAAAGAGTGTTTTGATGCCCAGCAGGTCTCTGGCTGCAAATATTTCATCCCCGTTGGAGATCACGAAGGCAAAAATGGCATCATCCAGATATTCACACATATTGCTGCCGTGCTCTTGGTGCAGGTGAAGCACCAGCCGCTCTTCCTGGAAGGGACCATTTGAAAGGCCATGGGCCTTAGCCAGTTCTTTCTGATTTCCCATTTGGCCATCGTAACAAATTTGCCAAACCCCATTCCCAGAACTGGTGACGGGGACCTTGTCCCTATCTGGATTGGCCATGGGGCAGTCGGCTTTGAGATAGTTTTGCGCCAGCATCACTTGCTTGTTAGTGGAGATCCCAGAAACATAAGGCCCCCGATAGTTTATCTTTTTAAACATTTCTTCGATCTTCAAGGGATCCGGACTACCATATCCAACCACAAGACCACTCATACACAACTCCTCAACTGAGGTTTCAGTGTTCAGGACAGATGGAGGTTTCAGGTTTCAGTGTTCAGGTTTCAGCTTCTATGTTTCTTTTTCCTGACACCTGACACCTGAATCCTCAACATTGACACCTGACACTCTGCGATATGGTGCTTGGAGTTTGAGATTTCATATACTCCATCATTACATTATTCCAATTTTCCACTATTCTCATGCCTTCTCCTGGCTCCTTTTCAATCGAAGCGAGGTCCTCCAGTCCTGGATTCTTTACTTTCTTATCTCAAATATCCCTACGAGACCGTGTCCCATACCAGTACCGTGCTGTAATTCCATTTCAAGCTTGCGCAAGGCAAAACCAAGAACTGACTCGATCACATTTGCCCGGACGTCTCCCCACTTGAGCCAGCCTACTCCTTCTACGACTTTGCGCATAGTTTCCATGGCCTCTTTCAAAGGTGTCGGGTAGAAGGGGAGTATCTCCGGAACGCTACACAGCTCAGCTTTATCGCAATCGTATTCTCCGAGCAAATGCATAGTGTGTTTGATCAGAGCGTTGGTAGACATAAAAAACATCTCAAAGAAGTTGTTGATATGGTCGAAACCCTGCCTGGGGACGTAGTCAACTAAAAGAGTCTCCAAATCTGTACGCACGTAGTTTTCAAAAAGGGCGTTCACCGGACCGCGCAGCTTGGGGCAGTTCTTGTTGTAATCGCCTGTATCCAGATGGCGACCCACAAATATGGACCGATCAAAGAAGGCCAAAGGTTTGATTTCTACGCCTGACTCCTTGGAGGCCCCTTCTAGGATATTCATGATCTCGTCCCGACCGACGAGCGTCAAGGCAAATGAGGCCACGTCAGCAGTGGCTCGCTCCTCTTCGGGGTATATGTATGATATCCGGTAGTCCATGAAATATTCCTTATCCACCGGATGGTGCCAGAGATCCTGCCATTCAATGGTGTAGCGGCCGAGCCAGTCACCCATAAAAAGAGAGCGCTCGGGAGCATGTTTGCAAATATCGGCGATGATCTTGACGCACTGGTTGTTGTTGAAATGGGAAAGGGTCCCAAAGGAGTTGAAATAAAAATCAAATGGTGGTTCGTCATTCATTATCTCTGGAATTAGACCATTGGAAAGATCTCCCTGAATAAACCTCATTTTGGGGTTACTGCCATAATAGTCTTCGGCTTGATTGAGGAGATCCTCGTTAATGTCAACTCCCACGTAGTCTTTCAACATGTCCTCGGTGAGTGCTGCGGTGATGTATTCATAGATGCCTGGATCTTTGGTGTTGACCCCCATAATCAGATCATAGCCATCACTACTGCCGCATCCCAGATCCAGGACACGAACGCGCTCCAGCCGTTGCCTCTTGCGTTCCACCAGTTCGTTGAGGGCAGGGCGCAAAAAGATGGCAGTGACTTGATCCTCCCATAATCTTCTAACGTTGTCATACTTACCAATCAAGCCTGAGGCCTTGTCGTACTTTCCCGTATGGAAGGCTTGAGTATATGCTTTCTTTTCCGACATGGTTTTTCTCCCTACATATCCTCGGTCGCAGTCACGCCAAGGCGTGAATTCATGAAACGTCCGGGCTTCTGCTTACACTGCCGTTGTTTTCAATATATCAATGGCATCAAAAGCGTCCTTGCAATAGGCATCCGCCCCGATTTCTTGGGCGAACGCTGCTGAGGTGGGCGCTCCGCCAATGAGCACTTTGACCTGGTCGCGAAGGCCCTCTTGCTCCAGTTTCCTCACAACCTCTGCCATCACTCGCATGGTTGTAGTAAGAAGGGCGGAAAGGCCGATAAAAGGTGCCTCGTTTTCCTTTACCGCACCGATAATTCGATCCGCAGATACATCCGTACCCAAATCAATGATCTGGTAACCGGCTCCCTTCAGCATTATCGCCACGATGTTCTTGCCGATATCATGAAGATCTCCCGCCACTGTGGCGATGACGAACGTACCCTTACTCTTTACCCCGGCTTTCATCAGATGCGGGCTCAAGATATCCATGGCCACGCCAACGCACTCTGCCGAAGCAAGCATGTCCGGGATGAGATATTCAGCCCGCTCGAATTTCTCTCCCACCTCCTCCATGGACTTGGTAAGGGCCTCCAAAACAATTTCCTTCGGGTCAATACCTTGCTCTATGGCCTGTTCTACTAATTCTGTAACAGCAGGCTGATCCTCTAGGCCTTCATCAAAACCTTCGTCTTCAGCCTCCACTCTTCCCTGGACCACGTTAAAGGCAAGCGTCTTCAGAAGCTCCTGTTTATCCATTGTTCATCTCTCCTCTCCTAAAGCAATCGAAACAAAACTGGGAATTCACCACGAAGTGCACGAAGAACACGAAGTCTAAAAAATAAAACATATTCAATGCTTCGTGCCCGTTCTTTGTCCTTCGTGGGAAGTACTCTATTTTGTTTACACTTCTTTTAAGCTCGGTAGAATACCCGGGATCTCCTTAAAAATCTGGTCTTGCGTGGCCTGATCCAGGTGCTGCGCTGGCTCCGCCTCCAATTTTTCCATGTAATCAAGGGCGTTCTCTATGACCTTGTCTTCCAGATCCTTGGTTTCAAATCGGTAGGGGTTAGAAACGTCGCCACGGTGCATGGCCTTCCGAGCGAAGCGGGCATAAAGTCGATGGCTGGAAGCCATCACTTTCTTAACTATCTTGAGCATGTCATCTATTTCGGCCTGATTAACCTTGGGCTCTCGCAAACAGTGCTTTATTTTGCCTATTTGCTCGTTGTCGAGAACAGCCTGAACCGGGCAGAAGGTGTTGGTCCGATCCAGGAGCCCAAAGGCATAATGGATATACTGAGCCCCACTCATGGCCATGTAATGATGAGTGAAAAGTTTTTCAAACAGCGCCTGCATGCCAGGGACCTTGGCATCCCCCACACCGGCGGTGGAATAGCAAGGCACCTGGTAGTAACGAGCTAACTGAACACAGTCTATATTGTACTGGTTGAATTCCGGGCAACCGTAGAGGTCATGCAGGTCATCCAAACGGGCTCGTACGGGGACACTTCCATAAAGCACTGGGGAACCCTCTCTAATCAGCTGCGTGAGGGTGATACCCACCAGGATTTCAGCATTGATCTGGGCAACCATGCCTGCTTCCTGGATAGGGGCTGAAGAGCCTCCCTGGGGAGAAGAAGAAATGACCAAGGGTAAACCGCTCTCCACGATGGCAAAAACCTTCTCAGCAGTGTCGTCCACGATTTGAAGCGGGCTCTTGAACACACAGGCAATAAAGGAAACCACGGGGTTTTCCCTGAGGGGCTTAATCCCACCGGCGATAATTTCCGCCATACGGACCACGTCGTTCAGTTTTTTCAGTGTGGTCAGGCCGGCTTGGACGTGCTTGGTGATGTTGTTGAGACTGGCGAAGAACTTGTTCACATCGTGATTTTCGGAGGTGATCTCAGGATCCTGGATATTCAAGGGCCGAATGAAGAAGTCCAGGTGTTCCAATCTGTCGCAGAGTTTGGCAGCCCGGCTGAGCAAAGCAGAGTTGCCTCGGAGTTCTTTGAACCGGGGCACTTTCACCTTTACATCACTGTCCTTGACGCTAATAAACTCTTCCATCTCCGTCTCGAGCCAGATGTTGGCCTCGGAGCCAGAGCCGAAGTAAACTCGGGGTACCTCCGCATCCAGGAGAAGACGATTTTCCGGTTTTCTGGCGCCCAGCACAAGGCGGGCCGGTGCTTTGGCCACGGCCTCCCTTATGAGGCCTGCAGGAAAGGTCACGCGCCAGCAAGGAGAGATGGATTTTTCGTCCTCCCAGACCTTGGCCCCATGCGCTTGAAAAAGCTTTGCCGCCCGCTCGTTGTAGCACCAAATTCCCGGGTCGGCCAAAATGCTTAAGGAAGCTTTATCAAGCAACCTTACCTGCTCCTGACTCAACCGCTCGTATGGTTTGACTAGGACCCCTTCTCTGTATGTGTCGATCACCTATTCCTCCTTGTTGTAAACTGTGAGCTATCAGCGCTCAGCATGTCTCTCGCCCGAGCCCTGCGGGCTCTCGAGTCCTCAGAGGTCTCAGAGAAAAAGACATTAGAGGGTGTAGTCGGATCGCTTAAAAAGCCCTGCAAAGCAGGGCGTCCCGATGAAGCTTGATCGGGACAACAGTGGAGCCCTTGATGGACTGAATAAGCGAGCTTATTCCAGCCATCAAGGGCTCCACTTGATGCTTTTAAGCGATCCTTGAGAACCATAAATCATTGCCCCATTCGTTTTGGTGTTTTTGAGCTCTCTGAGAACTCTGTGTGCTCTGTGAGAGATAGAACCTAAAATCATTTCCGAAATGCCCGCATGTACTTGCGACAGTGTCGATCCTTTCCCACAAGCACTGCGGCCGTTTTCACCGCAGCCGCGATCTCTTCGTCCAGAGGGTCAATAATGGCGGCGTCGAGCCCAGCGCAGACCGCCATGCACAGGAAGGCTGAGTTCAGCCTGCCTCTTGCGGGTAAGCCATAGGATATATTGGAAATACCAAGAACCGTCTTAGAACCTGGGAACGCTTTCTTTACCTCGGTAACAGCGCTCAGGGTTATCAGCCCGTGTTTCACATCCGTGCTGATGGGCATAACCAGGAGATCAAAGAAAATGTCTTCGATTGGCACTCCGAAACTTTCGCAGGCTGAGACTACTTTTTTTGCTGCTTGTAGCCGATCGTCAACGGTTTTGGGGATGCCGCTCTCATCCATGGTCAGGGCTATAAGTGGGGCGCTGTAGGTGCTGGCCAGCGGTACCACCTCGTCCAAGCTTTCTTGCTCTGCCTTGGCCGAGTTGATCAAAGCTGGGCGTCCGTTACGGCTCTTCAGACCGCTCTCCAACACAGCCGGATCCGCACTGTCGATGCACAGAGGTGTTTCCACCTCCTGCTGAATGGTTTCAACGGCCCATTCCATTGCTTGAATTTCGTCCTCCCGAGAGCCAATCCCAGTACCCACATTGACGTCAATATAGCTGGCGCCGGCTCCAGCTTGCTGCTTGGCCAAATCCAGGAGTCTTTCCCGGTCTCGATTTTGGATTACGGTTTTCACCATTGGAAGGGTGCCATTGATTTTCTCTGCAATGACTATCATGTGCGGGTTACTCCATGAGAAAGGACCGAAGTCCGGGAATTTCACTTTTGAGACGTTCACGAATCTCCTGCGACAAGACGGATTGGGCTGGGCCATTGAGAATTTCGTGGACTTTGTCGGTGGCACGGGCGTTGGTGTCTTTTGCCCCCCTACTTTCCCAGCTGTCACGATCGTCCCTGTCACTGAGCTGGGGGTGGAACTGCTCGGAGCGCATGTAGCGTCGGGTGTGACGGCTGGAGACAAAGTGGCCACCCGGGCCAGCTTTCTTGAGCACGTCAAAAGCAAGAGTAGTATCGTCAACTTTGATGCCCTCAACAGCTCGCATGATCATGCCTATGATCTCATTGTCGATCACCAACTTGTCGAATGAAGCGGTCATGCAGAACTCCAAGAATCCAGCAGCATCATGGATGCAATTCCCCCCAGCCAGTGCCACCATGAGACCCGTGATCGCAGATTCATACGCAGACTGGGATCGTTCACTTTGGAATCCGACATGCCGGCTGTTGAATAGAGAGGCAGCTGATAGAATCGCGCCATCTGAGCCGAAGCGGCGTTCATCAGACCCATTTCCACCGCGCCGGAGAGGTATTTCATATCGCGCAAGGCGGTGATGGAAGATATGCAGCCGTAGAGTACTGGAGTACCCGGGTTCACCAGTTGAGTGAGCATCACGCCGGCCAGGGTGTCGACGGTTTGTACTACGATATTGCCTGCCAGGGTTATGGGAGCAGTGGCACCGCAAAGAGGCTCCGCAGGCACCACCACTGGAATCCGATTGCGCGCCACCTCCATGGCGAGTTCACCGTAGCTTTTATCCAGTTTAAATGGGCTGATGTTGCAGGTGACCATGGAAATGAAGGGCCGCTTTCTCAACTCTTCAGGTGAACCAGCTATGATTTCGGCCATTTTGATGACGTTTCTTACCCCTTCTACGGTGTAGACGCCACCCATGACATGCTTGCGAGTTCGGTTCAGGGCCGCACCAAAGCGGTTTACGTCTATGTCTTCATCCGGAAGGTCATTGGGGTATACATTGAGCATGTAGAAGTGGATATTATCCAGAGCCTCCACCAGCCGGGCCATATTCATGACATCTTTCAGTTGCGAACGGCGGGCATCTCTGCTCCCTGGATCCTGAACATTCAAGGCGGTACCGCCGGTACCCATGTAGACTTTGTCACCACCGATCTCACAGTCGAGCTCGCCGTTTTCCGCCCGACCGCAAAGAGTGACCATAGAGGGTGCCTTGGAAATGAGTTCTTGCACCAAGTCTGGCGGTACTTTGACGACCCGGGACGATTCTTCCACCTCTGCTCCCGCATGTCGAAAGAGCTCTCTGGCCTCAGAAAAATTCACCTGGACGCCGATTTCAGCAAAGACTCTCATGGAGGTCTCATGTATTTTCTTGATGTCTTGATCATTTAGGGGCTTGTACTGTCCCCCGGATAGTCCTCTTCTAATTTTCATTCTTTCTTCCCTGAACTCATGGTTATTGGTATGCAGTCTGGCAGGCGGGAGCTGTCCCCACTAGGCCCCATTCCATTTCGTATTTCGCCTCTCTCATTAGACAATTTGTCAATGTCCGCATTGTGTTGAGTTTCAGGTAAACATCTTGTCAAAATGCAAAATGACAAGATGCCTACTACCTGGCCCTTGGTGCCTAAAGGCAACTGCCGGCTGTCAGGTCCTTCTCGCGGTGCAATTTTTCTCTCGACAATGGAGGCAGGGACTGTGGGGGGCCGATCCAGGAGGGGCTATCCCGAAGACTCCCGAAATCGACTTTCTTGGCTCCATGAGGCAGGAATCCAAAAGTTCCACGCCGATTTCTTCGGCATCAAACACACTGAAGAGCTTTTTCTGCTCTGTTATAGGCCAATCGCAATAACCCGGGCTGAAACGTAAGGTAACGGTTTTACTTTCGTTTCTACATTTGCCCTCCATATCCTGATGAAACTGTTCGACCATGTCTTCGACTGCCACCGAGGCCATTGCATCGAGAATGTATGCCTCCGAAAGTTTGTGTTCATCCAGGAGTCTGCTAATCTCCTTTTCAACGTCAAACCCGATGGTACCGATGAAACAGACAATTTTTTCTGCGTCTCTCAAAGCCCTTGATAATTTTGCGCTTCTGAACTCAACGGCATCATCGAGATGTACGGTAGCATCATCCTTGGTCTTTGCTTTCACAATGCGGTAATGCAAACGCGGTTGAATCAGCCTATCTAGACTCTGCTCCAAGGTTGTCACTTTTGTGTTAATTGACCTTGATAACCCCCTCTGCTTGCTGCCGCCAAGGAGTACGGCTAGTTTGTCATTTTCTATGTTAGGTTCGATTTGTACTAATGTCGCGTTCATATCCATATATCTATAAACTCCTGGAATTGATATAAAAACTCATCAACCTCGTTGTTCATAGTCCATCGAGATAAGATTGGACCTCATCCTGATTGGCTATCAGAAAGGTGCCCAACAGGGGTAAACTGGGGTGGTGGACTCGCCGAGATTGAGCGTTAGATAGAGATACTCGCGGTTTTCAAAAAGAGAGGCATAGAGAGACTATGCAATAGTGACCCACAGAAAGTGGGCACTGAGAGGGCAAGTGCAACGCTTATCAGAGAAGCGCAGGCCCTAGGTAGTTTGGAAGGAGGATTTGAGACGTGTGTCTAAATTGATTCCAGTACCCTAACAGGTATCTCAGAAATTTTCAAGGAGTGCTTTTTTCAAGACTTTCCCCAAAAATGCCATTTGCCACCCAGGCATAGGGCAAGGCTACTCCACAACGAGCAATTGAATCCCACTAAAGCGGGATTCGAAATGTAAGGAAGGTATCCCATTTTATTGTAG
>JAUWKY010000085.1 GCA_030613915.1 Syntrophobacterales bacterium | reverse complement strand
CACCTTTCGGTACATTGCGGTGGCACCATTATTGTCCCTCATCGGGTCTCTCATTATGTGCCGGTGCAGCGGGCCGCCAAAGGGGTGCGAGTAATTCAATGGGAAAAGGATCAGGCCGAAGCCGCCGGTCTGGTAAAGATCGATCTTCTTGGCAATCGCTCCCTGGCAGTGATCCGCGACGCTTTGGCCGCCATTCGTGACAACACCGGCAGAAATATCTCTTACGCCCAATTCAACCCTCTTGATGATCCTGCAACCCAGAAGCTGATTGCCAGGGGTGAGACCATGGGCGTCTTTTACGTGGAATCGCCGGCCATGCGCCAGTTACAGCAAATGACCGGTCGGGGTGACTACGAGCATTTGGTCATTCACTCCTCCATTATCCGGCCGGCAGCCAATCAATACATTCTAGAGTACGTGCGGCGGCTCAAAGGTGCTCCATACAAGAGCGTCCATCCGCTGCTGGATGAGGCGCTCACCGAAACCTATGGCATTATGGTTTACCAGGAGGATGTTTCCCAGATCGCCATGAAGCTGGCTGGTTTCGATGCAGCCGATGCGGACACCCTGCGCAAGGTTTTGTCCAAAAAGAGTAAAGAACAATTGTCCGACTATCGAAACCGTTTTTATAAGGGCTGCCGCCGACGCGGAGTAAGCAGCCGGGCGATTGACGCTGTCTGGGAGATGATCGAATCTTTCGGGGGCTACAGCTTTTGCAAGCCTCACTCTGCCAGCTACGCCTTAGTAAGCTTCAAGTCAGCCTATCTCAAGGCCCACTACCCTGCTGAGTTCATGGCAGCAGTGATTTCCAATGGTGGAGGCTACTATTCCACCTTTGCCTACATTTCCGAGGCCAGACGTCTGGGACTTCAGGTGCTGGGACCCGACATCAACGCCAGTAATATCAATTACCAGGGCAAGAACCAGACCCTACGGGTGGGGTTGATGCAACTTAAGGGACTGCCCCAGGACGTCCTGGAAACAATTATCAATGAAAGGAGGCGCAACGGCCCCTTTCGCTCTCTGGATGCCTTTTGTCAGAGGACTGCCCCTGAACCGGCTGCTGCGCGAATTCTGGTTCAGAGTGGGACTCTGGACAGCATAGCGGGTGGGCTCAATCGGCCACAGATGCTCTGGCGATTTTATGGCGAAGGCCGAGATAAAACCGTGGGCGACTCTTTTTCCCTGCTGCCTAATGGAGCCGTCTCCGTGGAATGGCCGCAGGTTCGAGACTACAATCACTTGACTAAACTATCCCATGAACGTGAGACTTTGGGTTTCATCCTCTCAGTTCACCCCCTAAGGCTCTTTAGCCAGAAAATTGCTGCCAGCGGGCGGAGGATAGTGCCGGCAAATCAGCTCCACCAACATGTGGGACGGAGAGTGACCCTGGCGGCCTGGTCCATCACCGGCAAGGAAGTGATTACTCGCAACGGTGATCCCATGGAGTTTATCTCGTTTGAGGATGAAACGGCCATTTTCGAGACCACCTTCTTTCCTAAAGCCTATCAGCGCTTCTGCCAGATCCTCGATATGAACCGTGCCTACCTTCTCACCGGCCGGGTCGAGGAGCAACACGGGACAGTGAGTCTGAACGTAGCCGACGTTCGAAGACTATAAAATACTTTACCCAAAACTTGCCTTGACCAAAAATGGGGAAAGTTACTTCAATCTTCTTCGTGTATAAACTTTTTTATCGCCAAATGTCTTGCAAATACTCTTTGAACGGGTGAATTTTGAGGAAACTCGATTTCTAAACCAACGGCAATAGTTAAGTAAATTAGATTTGTCTCTTATACATCGGGGACTTATGGCATAGCGATTGCATAAAATTTATCACGAAAAGCATACGTGCAGAGGGCGCCCCTCGCCCTCACCCAGGGTGGGAATAAAAGGACCCTAACATGGGGAGTTTTCCATGACGGAGGAATCTTTGGATATTGAAAGCAGGCGTCGCTACCCACGCCTTGAATTTGGGATCAGAGTCTTTGAAGAGAAAGACTGGATGATCAGGGATCTGAATCCCCTCGGCTGTTTCATCGAGACCTCCAACCCTCTCCCCATTGACACTGAACTAGACCTTCAGTTCCAAATTCCACTCGACTCGCAATACCTTCCAATAGAGGCCAAAGGAGTTGTCCGGCGCAGTGAGCCGGATGGAATGGCTATTGAGTTCATCGAAATGCAGCCCATCTATTTTGCCTACCTGGAAAAATTTGTAGAAACCTATTACTAGAGCCGTTCAAGCCGTAGAAATCGTAGAAATCGTAGCACGCGTAAATGGTGAACGGTAAACGGTGAACAGTAAGAGATGTTATACGTTATACATTATACGTTGATTTCTGACCTCTGACCTCTGATCCCTGACCTCTGATTTCTGCCAGCTGCCTTCTGGCCTCTAATCCGCTCACTGCTGACGATTTACCGTTTACCGCCTGCCCTGCCTGTCCCGGACATAGTCCCGGGGAGCTTGTCGAAGCGCCCCACACCAAATTAACGAATTAACTGATCAACCAATTAACTAATAACCAAGAACTAATACTAAGCCATTGTAATTCTATATGTTTTGAGCTATATTGCATAAAGTGAGGTGGCGTGATGCCCGATATCTTTGAGTTCGCCAAAGATGACACCGAAAGACGTATCAACTCACGAGTACACCTGCGAGAACGTCACGGTAAGGTGGAGGTCTTTAAAGATGGCGAGCTATATGCGGTATTTGGTGAAAACGACAGGGAGTTTCGCAAGGCGACCATGATCCAGTTGGCTCGTCTTGGCGCTGCCAGCTTGCGGGAACTCTGCGCTGGTTTTCAGGTGGACCGGGAGACGTTGGAACGCTATCTCATACGTTCCCAGGAAAGAGGTCTACGCGCTGTTATGGATGACAAACCGGGTCCCAAGGGACCGTGGAAGGCAGATGACGCTACCCGTCTGGCAGTTATCAAGGAATACGTAAATGAGCCTGGAATCTCTGATAGCGAAATAGCTCGAAGGGTCTCAGGCCGCCGGCCTATTCAGGTGGACCGTAAGATGGTCAGTCGCATACTGAGACATGCGGGCCTCAAACCTGCGCCCGATTCCGATGCGGTGCGCGAGGTAATATCCGCCGATCAACTTGCCCTCCGATTTAGAGACAAGTCCTAATCAAGTAACCAATTGACTAATGCAGATTACTCTCTATCGAACAGCGATATCACCTTTCCTCTCTCACCGTTTTCACTGGGCCGTTCCTCGGCATCTCTTTCTGCCCGACGTTCTTGTTCCGGTGGCGGCTGTTTAGCTGGGGCCACCACCAGCTCAATCACCACTTTCTTACCCCCCATGGTAAAGGAGGCGCCACTCAAGTACTCCTCCTTTAAGATCCATGTGACCTCAACTACAGGCACTTGGAGGACCAGCAAGGTTACCTGGTACCAATCAGGCTTTACATCTGGACCTATGCACTCGACACGGGCAAAAAAGGCTGGGGTATCTTCAACAGTTACAAGTACCAGGTCCCCTTCTTTGGACATTGACCGCTCCACTTAAAATGTCAATCAAATATTGGACAACCGGGAGTTGCATGATTAATTTTGCAATTTAAAAAATATGTAAATGGAGGAGTTGCCGGATGGAAACCTGGTAACTATAACACGCGCAGAAAGCCCCTTCAAGACGGGGTAAAAACTTGAATCCATTATCGAAGCCTTCACTTAACGCTCGCTGTGAAGGGTGAGATGTGCAACTTTTACTTGACAACAGCCCGGTAGATTAACTAAGAACTGTGGATTTAGATAGATAACTTCTTTTATCTCGTCAACCTCGCTGTGGTCCCGCCATCAGGAGATACCCGTGTCCGGTAAAATTCAACTTTTTGAAAAAAGATTCGCCATAGGTGCCAATACAGAAGCTACTGTTAGTCTTCTGGAGTCCAAACAGGGCCTTTTTCTTCAGCTGCAAACCCAAAAGGGCGGAGATACAGAAGATGCAGTAGTGGAATCAAAAACCTCCATCCCTGCCGCCCTGCTGCCTGAGATGAAAAGAGCAATAAATGAAGTAGAGAGGATACTCTCCGATCGTGGTGAACTGGATGATTACGATAACGGCCTGGCTTACCAGCGCAGTCGGAGCAGCGTTTTTGCCAACGAGAGTGAGCAAGAATTTGCCCGCATCCTAGATTTCTACAAGATTCGTTGGGACTATGAACCTACAACCTTCCCCATCGCCTGGGATGAGGAAGGCTATGTTCGAGAGTCATTTACCCCTGATTTTTTTCTTCCTGATTATGGCGTTTTTATTGAGCTCACTACGATGAAACAATCACTGGTTACGAAAAAGAATCGGAAGGTCCGCCTTTTCGAGCAACACTATCCCGATATCCCCATCAAACTCTTTTATGGTAAAGACTATAAGGCCCTGCTTGCGAAATTCGGGATTCCTGCCTATGATGCCGAGCCAGAAACGCAGAATGACACCGTAAAGCGGGAGTCCTCTGAAGATGATTCCTGAAAGCAACCCTCCGAAAGGCTCAAACTAGTTATGAGGAAAGGTTATGAACAAAGATCCATTGGGAGATGTATACCTGAGCGCTGATCAGATTCAAGCCCGGGTTCAAGAACTGGGCAAGCAGATATCTGCTGCTTACCGCGGCAAAGAATTAGTGCTCGTAGGCATATTGAAGGGTTCGTTCGTTTTCATGGCTGACCTGGTCAGAAATATTGAAATCCCCCACTCTATGGATTTCATGGCTATTTCCAGCTACGAGGGAATAGAAGGGTCACCAGAAGCCGTTAAGATTTTGAAAGACTTGGATGAATCTATCACCGGTAAGCACGTACTTATTGTTGAGGATATTATCGACACTGGCCTCACCCTCGGATACCTGATCAGGCATCTGGAAGCTAGAAACCCGGAAGGCATCAATATCTGCACCCTGCTCGATCGCTCCATTCGTCGCATTGTCCCCCTTCCCATCAACTTCACTGGCTTTGACATTCCTGACGTATTTGTGGTGGGTTACGGTATGGACTACCGGCAGCTGTATCGCAACCTGACATCCCTCCATTTGTGTGATATTAAAGTTTAATCGAGAATTAGTTGATTAGAGAATTAGGGAATTAGTTGATTAGTCAAATCGTTCGAGTCATTGAAATCGTTAAAATTGTTAAATCAGCTCATAGCTGAAAGCTCATAGCCCACAGGAGTTCTAAAAATCGTAGAAAACGTAGAAGTTGCTCGAATCGCGGCTAACCTTCGACGCTTCGACAAGCTCAGAGCAGGCAAGCTCCCCGGGACTACGCCCGGGACAGGCAGGTCGGGGAAAGCCGCTCCCACAGGATACTCTCTGCTCTCTTTGACTAATTTTCTAATTTTCTAATTCCCTAATTTCCTAATTGACCATTCCCTGTGTCTTGTAAGCAAACTTAGTGCGTGCTAGACTAAAAGGTTGGACGGTACGACAATTTAGGAGCTTCTATGATCAAATTCTTGCTCAGAAATACCCCACGGATTATTCTTGTCTTTAGTGTCGTCATTTCCCACTTATTGGTGTTGCATATCCCTTCAAGTCAGGCCCAAAAGGGCCCACCCGCGGCCCCAGTGAAAGTAGCCCGGGTTAGCAAGATTGACATTGCACCGCAGGTTCAGCTCATCGGCACAGCTCAACCGAAGTTAACCAGCGTAGTGGCCTCGGATATAGAGGGTCTGGTGGAAAAATTTGATGTCAGAGAGGGTGACTTCGTAAAGAAGGGTACCGTTCTTGCCAGGCTTAAAGACAGTCTTCTGCAGATCAACCTTAAAGGCGCCAAGGCCAACAAGGCTGACACCGAAGCCCAACTACGCAGGGCCCGTACAGATCTCAAGCGGTCCGCTGATTTGCTGGCGAGTGAAACCATCGCCGACAAGCAGCATACAGACGATCTGGCCGAGGTCCAATCCCTGGAAGCACGGGTTCGTCGGCTGGAGGCTGAGATAGAACACATACAGGATTCCATTGTCAAGAAAACCATTCGTGCTCCCTTCTCTGGATTTGTAATCAAGGAGCATACTCAGGTTGGCGAGTGGGTGGAAAAGGGCGGTCCAATTGTCAATATGGCTGATCTCAGCAGCATTGAAGTGTTGGTAGATGTTCCAGAGCGCTACATTCCCCGGCTTGTCTTGGGAGGAAGCACCCGGGTGCAGGTAGATGCCCTCAACCCAGAAAAATACACGGGTAAAATTACTGCGATCATCCCGGTTGGGGATTCTGCCAGTCGAAACTTTCAGGTCAAGGTCTCGGTTGATAATCTTAACAACCGCATTAAGGGGGGAATGCTCTGTAGAGTGAGCTTAGCCATCGGCAAACCAAGCTCAGTACTGGCGGTGCCAAAAGACGCAGTGGTTAATAAAGGCCAGCAATACCTGCTGTTCGTGGTGCGCGAAGGGGTGGCCCAGTCGTTGCCCGTGCAACTGGGGGTTGCTTCGGGCAGCATGATCGAGGTTAAGGGCCCGATAAAAGCCGGTATGCAAGTAGTTACCAGAGGAAATGAACGGCTCCGTCCTGGTCAACCCGTACAGATTATTGAATAAAGAATCCGGGCCCAAAGGACGGTGTCAGGTATCAATGTTGAGGATTCAGGTGTCAGGTGTCATTCAGGTACCAGGTGTCAGGTTTCAGGTGTCAGGGAAGAGAAAAAAAAGCTGGAATCTGAACACTGAAAACTGAACACCTTCCAGCCCGTAGGCTTACAGGCCGGAGGCGTTAAACCTCCATCTGTCCTGAACACTGAAACCAGAAAACTGAAACCTTAATCATTGTGATTTGCTACAGTGAAACTAGTAGACGCTTCCATTAAAAATCCCATCCCCGTGGCTGTGGGAGTTATCCTCCTGGTCATGTTCGGCCTCATCGCCCTCTTACGTATTCCGGTGCAGCTCACACCCAATGTGGACAAAGCCGAGATCACCGTGAATACCATCTGGCCGGGAGCCAGCCCCCAGGAGGTGGAGCGGGAGATCATCGACGAGCAGGAGGACGTTCTCAAGAGCGTCGAAGGTCTCGTCGAAATGAAAAGCGAGAGCTTTTACAGCCGCGGCAGGGTGACTCTTAAGTTCCAGGTGGGCACCGACCCTGACACAGCCCTTCTCAAAGTCTCCAACAACCTCAACCAGGTGCCGGAATATCCGGACGAGGCTGAGGAGCCTGTGCTGGTCTCCTCCGGTAGCGAGCAGAACGCCATTGCCTGGATTATCCTTGAGCGGCTTAGTGGTGACAACACCGGCATCGAAACCGAGTACCAGTTCGTCAAGGACTTCGTCAAGCCGCGCTTTGAAAGGATCCCTGGCGTGGCTGAGTCTGAAATCTACGGTGGGGTCGAGCCAGAGATGCAGGTTGTCTTCGACCCTAATACCCTTGCGGCCTACGACATTACCATAGCCGAAGTGGCAACCGCATTGAGTCGGGAAAATGAAAACATAAGTGCCGGAGATTTTGACGAGGGTAAACGTAAGTTCATTGCTCGAACTGTGGGACAATACCAGTCTCCGAACGATGTGGCAAACGTCGTCATCAAGTACATCAATGGTGCCCCCATCTATGTCCATGATATTGCCGAAGTTCGGCTCGACTACGCCAAACCCTCAGCAACTGTTAGCGAAAAGGGCCGCCCCACCATCGCCGTCAACGCTAAGCGTCAGACAGGAGCCAACGTCCTCCAGGTAATGAACGGAGTCCGTGCCGCCATTACCGAGATGAACGCAGGCTTACTCAAAGAGCGGGGACTGCGACTGCGTCAGGTTTACGACGAGACCGAGTACATAGAGAGTGCCATTAACCTGGTGCGTCAGAACCTCTTTGTGGGAGGTACCCTGGCAGTTCTGGTACTCATTCTCTTTTTGAGATCCATAAACAGTACCTTGATCATTGCCACCGCCATCCCCATTAGCGTTGTTGGCACCTTTCTGATGATGACCTTTTTCGGCCGCAACATCAACGTCATCAGCCTCGCTGGACTTGCCTTTGCCGTGGGAATGGTATTGGATGCGGCCATCGTGGTCCTGGAAAACATCGACCGTCACCGTGGTCTGGGAGAAGGCAGAGTTGAGGCAGCCTACAAAGGCACCACTGAGGTTTGGGGTGCTGTGCTGGCCAGTACACTGACCACCATGGCAGTTTTTGTTCCGGTGGTGTACGTGCAGGAAGAGGCCGGTCAGTTGTTCAAGGACATTGCCATTGCCATCAGCTGTGCAGTTGCTCTGAGCCTGATTGTGTCCATAACGGTTATTCCCACCTTCTCCGCCAAAATACTGGGCTTCTTTCGCGAACGGCG
>JAUWKY010000194.1 GCA_030613915.1 Syntrophobacterales bacterium | reverse complement strand
TGGACCGCATTCGTGAGTTCTACCAAGGCATCCAAGGGAAACATCCTGAGTTGACAACGAGAATCAGGTTAGTTGATGAATAGTAAAGAATCCAGGCCCAAAAATCCCGGCTTTGGGCCACCCCCTGAGGGGGCTTCCATACTCTTTCCCCTTTGCGGTAGTCGGCTGGAGGGAGGGAGTGTTGAAAATATCAAATTCCAAGCACCAAATTACAAACAAATCTCAAATTCCAATACTCAATGACCAAAACAGGTTTGGCCCGCCCGAGGCGGATTGCTCATTGTTTTTTGCCCTTCGACTTGGCTCAGGATGGTGAGCTTGTCGAACCATTTGATATTTGAGATTTGTGATTTGGAATTTCTATTCCTCATCCCTGCGGCGGAGCATGATTAAACTACAGACAGTTGAAACCGCAGATCACGTGGCTCAAGCAAAAGCTCTGTTCCAGGAGTATGCTGAGACGCGAAAGAATGATCCTGCACTTGAGGATTTTCATGAAGAGATAGGCAATCTCCCCGGGGAATATGCGGCTCCGGACGGCAGCCTTATCCTTGCTTATAGTGATGGGAAACTGGCCGGATGTGTTGCGGTGCACAAATTGGCTGACGGTGTTTGTGAAATGAAGCGACTCTACGTCTCCCCGAGGATTAGGGGACGAGGGATCGGCAGATGCCTCGTTGAGGCAATTCTGAAGCAAGCAACAATGATGGGATATTCTCGCCTGCGTTTGGATTCCATCCCCAGCATGAAAGAAGCTCAAGCGCTCTACGAGTCTATCGGCTTCTATGAAATACCTGCCTATCGGCACAACCCAAATGAAGGCACAAAGTATTACGAAATTGAATTGCATAACAAGTCAATGAAGCTGATGTTGCGCAAGAAGGACTTGACCACATAACAACTCAGCTCGGAGGTTTACAAAAAAACAAAATGCAGATCAAAATTTTTACCGTTGGCGGTACGATAGACAAGATATATTTCGATAAAAAAAGCAAATATCAGGTTGGTGAGCCAGCAGTCGATCAAGTATTAAAAGAGGCAAATATCAATTTTGCATATCAAATTGAATCCATATTAAGAAAAGATAGCCTTGACATGACCGATGATGACCGCCAACTCATCTTCGATAAGATAGAGGCTGATGACCATAAATATATAATAGTAACGCACGGAACTGATACTATAATTGAAACGGCAAAAAGAATTATGACTATCCCAGATAAAGTTATCGTGCTTACAGGGGCAATCGAACCTGCCAGATCCAAATCAAGTGATGCCCCGTTCAATATTGGCTCTGCAGTTGCTGCTGTCCAATTGTTGCCGGTTGGTGTTTACATCGTCATGAACGGACGCGTTCTTGATCCAAATAGAGTTCAAAAAAACATGGAACTGAACAGGTTTGAAGAGGCTGGGCATGAAATACTCTGAGGCCAAACAGGGACGAATTTTCGTAATACGTCTAGAGGATGGTGACATCGTCCATGACGAAATTTAAACTACTGCAACCGTAACTAACCCGGATATCTCATGAATCACTTGCTGCGACCACGGATATGGCCGTCCTTCCGGGCGTCCTCGGGTGTCGACTCCTGCGACGTACCGTTCAGGTACGCCTCGGAACCAACGCCCTGTGGTTACCCGGTGGCACGCCCATCTTCTTCGCGCTCGCTGCGCTCCGCTCAGTCCCGCAAGCGGGTTCCCAGTTTCATGGTCTCGCGACAGCAATTCATAAAATATCAGGGTTAAAGGAGCACTTTCGTTCTGCCGCCTTGAAAATCTACCCATCCGTGACTATTTTTTCAACTAATAGAGATAATGAGCACTTTAGCTGCCGGAGGATTTCATGAAATGGTTCGATGATGACATCGAAAAAGAATTTGAGCGTATGCGTCAGCGCATGGAAAGGATGATTGGATCATTGACGCGCCCTGGGGCGGCCACCCTTTGTGGTGATACTGGTTGGCGGCCCTCCCTGGATCTCTATGAGACAGACGACGAGCTCACCGTATTGGTGGATGTGTCTGGTATCAAGCCGCAAGATGTGGACGTGGTGGTAGAGAGTGAGGTTGTGAGGATCTCTGGTAACAGATGCAGGCCGTTGGACGAGAATGTCAGTCGCGTCCATCACATGGAAATAGACTTCGGCCCCTTCAATCAAGCTATTCGCCTCCCTGTTCCTGTGGATCCGGATGGCGCCAGCTCAACCTATCGGGATGGTTTCTTAGTCATTCACCTCCCCAAGAAATCCAGGATTTCGGCATCCGTATCTATAAAAGCAGGTAAATAGTTTGGCTATCAGCGGTCCACCGTCAGCTATTCGCTTTATGATGCGAACGATCCTTGAACCTGACTTAATAGCTAGGTCGAATGCTTAAAAAAGGAGCTTTGTTCATGGCCGCAGAAGCTGTCAATTTGACAAATACTGAAGAAGAGCAAGCAATCCCCGAGCATCTGCCGGTGCTGCCTCTGCACCAGGGAGTGTTCTTCCCAGAACTCACCGTTCCACTTCTGGTGAGCCGTCCTGATCACATCAAGCTGATAGATGAGGCCCTGGTTAAGGATAGAGCGCTTGTGGCGGTGGCCCAAAGGGACAACACCGTGGAGAAACCTGCCCTGGTGGATTTATACCGGGTAGGAGTGGCAGCCTTTATCTTGAAGATGATGCGATCTCCCGAGGGCCATTACCACCTACTGGTTCGCACCTCTAAAAAGGTTCGGCTGACGGAGACAGTTCAGGAAGAACCTTACCTGGTTGCCAAGGTGGAAATTATCGAAGAAGCCGTCCAGATGGACAAGCAGATCGAGGCCATGGTCTTAAACATTCGCAATCTCTTTCAGAGAGTTGTGGAACTGGCCAACATGCCGGCCGAACTGGCCATGGTAGCTACCAATGTGGATGGCCCCCACCCCCTCATCTCCTTGGTGGCTTCAAATTTGGATCTGACGTTGGCGGAGGCGCAGGAAATTCTCGAGACTCTGGAAACTCAGACGGTGTTGGAGCGGTTGACTGTCCAGCTGAACCAGAGACTCGAGACCCTGGAACTCAGCCAGGAAATCCAGAAGAAGATTAAGGATGGCATGGACAAGACCCAAAGGGACTACATGCTCCGCGAACAACTCAAGGCTATTCAGAAAGAGCTTGGCGAGGGTGACGAACGAACCGTCGAGATCGATGAACTGCAAAAGAAGCTGGAAGAAACACCCATGCCCGACGAGGTGCGAGATGTGGCCGGGAAGGAACTTGACCGGTTGAGCAGAATGCCGCCAGCAGCTGCCGAATATACTGTATCACGCACTTACCTGGACTGGTTACTGGAGCTTCCCTGGGAAGTCTCCACCGAGGACAACTTGGACATTACAGCTGCCCAAGAGACGTTGGATGCCGACCACTATGATTTAGAAAAAGTCAAAAAACGCGTCATCGAATACCTGGCGGTGAGAAAGCTCAAACAGGATATGAAGGGCCCTATTCTCTGTTTTGTGGGTCCTCCAGGCGTTGGCAAGACCTCTTTAGGACAATCCATCGCCCGCACTCTCGGACGTAAGTTTATTCGCATTTCTTTAGGCGGGGTGCGGGATGAGGCCGAAATTCGGGGCCACAGGCGCACCTATGTGGGCGCCCTGCCCGGGCGCATTGTTCAAAGCCTTCGCAAGGCTGGAGCCAATAACCCGGTATTCATGCTCGACGAAATCGACAAGGTGGGCACAGACTTTCGCGGCGATCCCTCCTCAGCACTTTTGGAAGTGCTTGACCCTGAACAAAACCATACATTTTCTGACCATTATCTTGAAGTTCCCATCGATCTTTCTCAGGTAATGTTCATCACCACCGCCAATATATTGGACACTATCCCCCCTGCCCTGCGCGACCGCATGGAAGTGATTGAACTGCCAGGCTACATCGAGGAAGATAAGTTAATGATAGCAAAGCGCTATCTGCTCCCTGAGCAGCTTGAAGCTCATGGCCTGAAAGCTGATCTCATCGAACTGGAGGATGACGCAATCCGCACTATCATTCGTTCTTATACACGTGAAGCAGGGGTTCGCAACCTGGAACGGCAGATCGCCGCCGTCTGCCGAGGTGTCGCCAAAGAGGTTGCCGCCGGGCGCGAGCAGGTTACCAGAATCGGGCCAGACAACCTGGAAGAATTCCTTGGGACGGTGCTGTTCATTCCTGAGCTGGCCGCCCGAGCGTGGGGACCCGGACTGGCCACCGGGCTCGCCTGGACGCCAACCGGCGGTGACATCATCTTCATTGAAGCGGCCCGGATGTCTGGAAAAGGCAGCCTCACGCTCACCGGCCAATTGGGCGACGTCATGAAAGAGTCCGCAACCGCCGCCCTCACCTACGTGCGAGCCCATGCCACCCAACTGGGTATTGAGGAAAACTTCCTCGATGGCTCAGATATCCATGTCCATGTGCCTGCTGGGGCCATACCCAAAGATGGCCCTTCCGCCGGCATCGCCATGTTGGTGACCTTAGCCTCCTTGATTACTGGAAAGCAGGTGCGGAGAGACGTGGCCATGACCGGAGAGATCACCCTGCGGGGCGATGTTCTCCCCGTGGGAGGGATTAAAGAAAAGGTTCTTGCCGCGCACCGGGCCGGAATAAGGGAAGTGATCCTGCCGTATATAAATAACAAGGATCTTCCGGATGTGCCTGAACAGGTTCGAGAAGCAATGCAATTTCACCTGGTCCGCGCCATGCCCGATGCCCTGGAAGTGGCACTCGAACCGACAGAATGAAAAAGCCACTCCTTACAAGAGATGGCTTTTTCACTGGAGTAGTGCAGCACTAGAGTCTATGAAATCCCAAACTCCAAGCACCAAATCTCAGGGTTTCAGGTGTCAGGTGTCAGGGAAGAAAAACAAAAAACTGAAACCTGAACACTGAAACCTGAAACCTCAGTTTTTGTGATTTGGAATTTTTATTCCTCCAATACTCCTCAGGCACGCTAGTGCCCTCCCCTACCTGCTAAACCTCAGCCAGAGGGAGGCAGCCACACCCCAAATGGCGTTAAAGAAGAGCACGAGCACAG
>JAUWKY010000137.1 GCA_030613915.1 Syntrophobacterales bacterium | reverse complement strand
CACCTTTGTGCCGACAATTACTCAATTCAGTTCGAAGCCTCCACCCTGCAGACATTGCTGTCCTTTCTCACTGTCAGGGGATTCAGTGAGAGAGTGGGGCAGGGATATCTTCAACCCACTTTGTGAAACTTATTTCTAAATAGGGGACTTTATGGAAAATCTACGAAAGTGTCAAGGGAAAAGTATGCCGCGGTCATCTCAAGGTCAATCGCAGGTTGTGTCCATGTTCTTCAAGGCTGGGGCAATTTGATCAAATCCGAATATCGAATCTCGACAACAATTGATGCTCTTACCCTTTCAAGGCGGCTATTTGCAGATGCAGCTTACGATTTCTCGGACCGTCGAACTCGCAAAAGAATATTCTCTGCCAGGTGCCCAGAACCAAACGGGCGCCGGACACAAGTACGGTCTCGGCTGACCCCACCAGGCTGGTCTTAACATGAGCGGGGGAATTGCCTTCCATGTGTTTATAGTTGGCTTTCCAGGGTACCATTTGATTGAGCACCATGAGGATGTCCGCCTTGACCGCAGGATCCGCCCCCTCATTGATGGTAATGGCGGCGGTGGTATGGGGTACATAGAGGGTAAGACGACCCTCTTCTATCCCTGATTTGCTCAATTCACTCTGCACCTGACTGGTAACATCCACCATCTCAGTTTGAGCTGAAGTTTTTACACTGATGGTTTCCAGCATGGCCAACTCCTCAATTTCTTACCGCAGAGAGCGCGGAGATCGCAAAGGATAGTGTTCCAAAGATAATCAACGGTCCGTCATTCCGGAATCCGCCGCAGGCCCGCCTGCGGCGGGGAATCCAGAAATCTGACTGCTTGCTGGATACCGGATCGCGGCCTTGCCGCGTCCGGTATGACCATTCATTAAGACTCTAAACCCAAAATTTCCTACCTTGGAATAATAAGTCCGGATTCCGTGGTCCTTTCTCTTTTGGCCTGCTCTTCTGCACCCTCCACTTGTGGTCCAACCTCACTTGCAATGGAGCGCTTTACCAGGCCCAGAATGAAATTATCCTCGGTGAGAAGACCAATCTCGTTCTCAAGATCGATGGCCACGGCCAGAGCTCGTTTGGCCTCTTGTGGTCGATCTGTCAGGTGAAGGAGCAAGGCCGTCTCCTCCAGCAGTCGACGATAATGCTGCCGCAACTCAGGGGTGAAAATTTCCGCTGCCGCTTCCCTATGGATCTGGGCTGTCCGCTCCATTTGCGCACTCTGGGAAATTACCAGCCGGCTTTCGCTGAGCTCTTTAATCTTCTCCACAAAAGATTCTATCAGCCCTTCGGGCAGCCGCCAGGTTACAAAAGGCTGTACCTCCAGAAGACTGTCGGAGGTGCGGAGGAGAATCGGATCTTCCACAATCTCTTTCTCATCCAGCAAATTGTAGACATGGGGACTTGAAACCACCTCCACCCAGGAGGCCAGGTACTTATGGATTGGTTCGTAGCCGGAAGGCAATGCATGATTTTGTCGCTGGTAGATCTCCGCCACCTCTTCAATGAGAAAACGGAAATGCTCCAGAGGGATCTCTATCAATCGTCCCTCCACCCCCCCGGTCATCTTATCCAAAAGGGCTCTGACTCCTTTGCGGGTTGTCTGGATCGCCTCAAACTCATGAAAAACGCCCTCCGAATCAACCACTGCAATTGCCATCACATACCCACGGCCAGCGTCTGGCAGTTTCAGGACCATCCCGCGCTCCCCCTGGCTTTCCGGCCAACTGGCCCACGCCTCTGCCTGCCGATCAGCCGGACGCGGGACCAGAACCCGCGGCTCCGACTCTGTCTCCTCTTCCTTTTTGACAAGTCCCTGACGTTCCAGTCTGTAGAGTGCTGTCTTGAGTGCCCTCCTCACGGGTTTCTCTGCCGGGATTTTCTGAAGGATCTGTAACACTTTGACAGCCACAGGACTCGATGTTGAGCCGAGGGCGTCCACGAAAGCAAGGGTAAAGGGAACGGATCGTTGAATGAGCGGCTTCAGGCTCTCTACAAACTGGAAGAAACTCTCCCCTTCAGGGTCCTGGGCCATTACCCGATCCAAAAGCATCTGGAGCTGCGTCCGGTCCTCCTCTGCGAGCGCTAGACGATCATGTCGCTTCCGCCCTTTTTTCGCGTGTTTCTTTTTGGCCATTTATTCTCGCCTCTATCAGTTGAGTAAAAATCTAAAATGGAGAGATGAGGGAATTTAGGAATGTGGGGATTTAAGAATTGGGGTTTCTAGCACCAAATCCGAAATCCTGCAATCAACCTAATTGTAGACTTCACTGAAGTCAATGAACGTTTTGAACATTGGAACATTCGGATTTATTTTCTTGACTGCATTCAAATAAAATAGGGTGGGCACTGCCCACCCTACATCTTATTACCGCTTACCGCTTACTGTTTACTGTTTACCACAATCTAAAGCTTGATAATCTCCACCAGTTCTTTTACTGCATCCACCGAGCTGTCAAAGGCAGCCTTCTCTTCTGCGGTCAACTGGATCTCGATCACCTTCTCCACGCCTCCGGTACCCAGCATCACGGGAACTCCCACGTAATAGCCACCCACATCATATTCCTTATCGCAGTAGGCCGCACAAGGAAGAATCCGTTTTTGATCTTTCAAGATAGACTCCGCCATCTGAACACACGCAGCCGAAGGAGCATAGAAGGCACTGCCAGTCTTAAGCAAGCTGACAATCTCGCCTCCTCCCTTGCGGGTGCGGTCCACTATGGCGTCGATTCGCTCCTGAGGCATGAGATCCGGGATGGGAATACCGGAAACCGTGGTATAACGTGGCAGTGGCACCATGGTATCTCCGTGCCCTCCGAGGACAAATGCCTGGATATCCTTCACAGAAACGCCCAGTTCCATGGCGATGAAGGTGCGAAACCTGGCAGAGTCCAATACCCCAGCCATTCCCATGACCCGGTTGGTTGGGAAACCGCTCACCTGGTGGGCAACGTATACCATGGCGTCCAGAGGGTTGGAGACTATGATCAGGAAGGCCTCGGGTGAATACTTGGCCACCTGTTCTGTAACCGACTTAACAATGTTGGTATTGGTGTTGAGCAGATCATCTCGGCTCATCCCTGGCTTGCGAGGGATTCCTGCAGTGATGATTACCACATCAGAGTTGGCCGTATCTGCATAGTCGTTTGTCCCGATGACATCGGCATCAAAACCCTCCACTGGACTTGCTTCCATCAGGTCCAGTCCCTTACCCTGAGGCATTCCCTCGATAATGTCTATCAGCACCACGTTGCCCAGTTCTTTGGCAGCGGCCCAGTGCGCTGCCGTTGCCCCAACAAAACCGGCCCCTACTACCGTTATTTTGTTTCTTCTCAAAGCCATTGCCTAACTCCTTTGGTGTGAAGATTGGCCCCTATAAAAGGTTTACCCAAACATAAACCGTAGGTCGGATCGTTCCCGCGTTGGCGGGATTGATCCGACGGAAAATTAGCTGTCGTCGGGTGAACCCGCTAGCACGGAACCACCCGACCTACAAGATTATCCCTCTCATGCCAGGAAAGCTCTTATTGCAGCATGTGATATTTCGAACAAACCTCCTTTTAAACCTATTTCAAACAAGTATTGAAGTCAACACTATTCGTGACACGGTCACCAACAGTATGTAAGAAATCCATAGATGGCACCATACGTCATACCGGGCGAGGCGAAGCCGAGACCCGGTATCCAGAAAAGTCTTGTTTTCTTCCTGGATTCCGGACAGTCGCTCCGCGCCTTCCGGAATGACGTGATAGGTGACACAAAGAATGTAAATGCCTTACCTTTTTTCGCGGGTACGGAGACCCGCCCTTCAGATGATCTTAATACTCTCGGTGGGACATGTGAGGCAGACCGCTTCGCCCGGACTCAAGCACATGTTCTTGAATTGCTCTTTGGGGATCAGAACACTTAAAGGAATGCCCACATCCACCAGAGCCCGGATACGGCTCTGTTCGTCAGTGAGCTGAATCAGCCTGCCACAGAAAGTATTTTCTGCTGCACCCTCACTCTGGTTTGGGGTGATTTTTACCAAGGTTGGATCAATAAAGATTCTCACCGGGCCGCTTTGATGGGTCTGGACGCCAAGTGTCAGCTGCTTCTGAACAAGGCAGTATTTCCTGCCCTCTTCGGTCACCTCGATTAGACCGCTAAAAATATTCTCGTAGGTAGAGTGCGTTGTTTTGCCGTCGTATAGGAAAATAGTATCGTCCGCTAATCTGGACGCCTGGACCATATCGTGCGTAGTGAAAATTACGGAAATCCCCTTTTCCCTGTTGATTTCCTGGATAATCCGTTCGATGGCAATCTGGTTTTCCACATCCACGTTGGCCGTTGGTTCGTCAAAGAGAATTACTTCGGGAGAGCAGGCCAGGGCTCTGGCAATGGCAACTCTTTGTGTTTCTCCCCCCGAAAGCCTGTGGGCCCTAGAATTTTGAAATGGACGCATTCCAACTAGATCCAAAAGCTCCTCAATGGTCTTTTCACGATTTACTTTCGGTAGTTTGCGAATTCCCAGAGGGAATTCCAGGTTCTTGGAAACGGTTGCGGTAAACAGAATGGGATGCTGTCCAACAATGACTACCTTCCTGCGCAGTTGGATGAGCCCATTGTTGCTGAAATCAACTTTCTTTCCATTGAATTGGAGTTCTCCGGATGTGGGCGCCTGGAGGAATGCCAGAATCTCGAGAAGAGTGGTCTTGCCAGCACCGTTCGGCCCTAAGATTCCGAGCACCTTGCCCCTATCCAGCGACAGCTCACCAATGTCAAGCACAGTCCGCTGACCGTAGGTTTTCTTAAGGTTTCTCAATTCGTAGAGCATGGCATTCCGACTATCAGTCCAAACATCTCGAATCTCTCGCCCGCTCCCCCTCAACGAGCTCGGGGTTCGCTAGAGCACCCAGAGAACACAGAGAGAAAAGTGCTGGTGAAACTGTTGGGATCGCTTATAAGCACCCGCAGAGCGGGCAGTCCCGACGCTGCAGCGCCGGGACACGTAGAGAGATCTGGATGTCCATAATAAGCAAGCTTGCTCTGGACATCCAGATCTCCCCACTTTGGCTCTAAGCGATCCCTCCCTTATGAGTACCTCCTCCTCCAATCCTACTTAATTTATATAGGAGCTCACGGAGTCTCTGTGAGCTCTCTGAGATGAAAGATTAGTCCTATGACCACTTACTCGGTTCCGTCCTAGGGTATTCATTTTCTCGTAAACCCATCTTTAGTCAAAGGCTCGTCCACTCCCCGTGGTCTCAAAACTCCTCAGTGAACTCCAAAAAACCAGTAATGAGTGCACAAGGATCGCTCGAAGTCCCCTGCGCAGCAGGGGCTACCGATGCGAATGCATCGGAAGATATGGGATCCCTTGTTGGAGGGAATAAGCTTGCTTATTCGGGACAACAAGGGATCTCCGCTGAGTTCTTGGGCGATCCTTCCGTACTAGCCTCAGTCTATTCCTTGCGTTGAGTCTTACACCTCTGAGACCTCTGTGGGCTCTGTGAGAGATAAAAGCTCTAGCCGTGATATATTAGACTATCAGACTCTCGCTTTGCCTTGCATGAAATTGAAGCAGAGATTTACCCCGAAACTGACAGCAAGTAGCACGATTCCCAGTGCTACCCCCAGAACGAACTCTCCTTTATCGTACTCCAGGGCCATGGCTGTGGTCATGGTTCGGGTGAAGCCCTTGGCATTGCCACCCAGCATCATGCTGATGCCCACCTCCGCAATGACCCTGCCATAGGCAGCAACAACCGCAGCCACGATACCAAAACGAGCCTCTCGGATAATCAGCCAAGCGGTTTGCAGCGCATTAGCACCCAAGGTCATAGCCGTTTTCCGATAGCGCTCGTCAATACGGCTGATGGCTGAGATCGTAAAGGTGGTGACTATCGGGATGATCAGGATAACCTGGCCGATGACTATGGCCTTCTGGGTGTAGAGTAGGTCCCAGGGGCCAAATATTCCCCGCCTGGAAATAAAGGCATAAACAAAAAGTCCCACCACCACTGTAGGCAGGGCGAGCAAAGTATTGAGGACTGTAATCAGCAAGCGTTTCCCCCTAAATTCTCTGAAGGCGATGAGAAACCCCGCTGGAATTCCTATCATGCTGGCAATAAGGGTGGAAATGGAACTCACTTTTAAAGAAACATAAACGATCTGGAGAAGTCCTTGGTCCAGCCCCCAGAGGAGCACAAAGGCGGACATAAAGCTGTCAGTTAGAAATTCCATTTCATTCCTGTCCGTGGTCCGTTGCAGGATTAGTCGTTAATGGGCTCTCGAAAAACCCTATAACTGGCAATTGTCGTCATACCGGATGCATCCTTTCTCCTGGATTCCCGCCTGCGCGGGAATGACGAGCATGCTAGCGAATGTCCAAATTTCAGCAGTGCCCGTCTCCTTGCTTTGTGTCGGATCAACCTCGCGGTGCGAGAACGATCCGACCTACTGACTGTCTTCTTTCTTTCTGTCTCTCTGACCTCTGATACCCGTCTCGCTCGTCTCGCTATGCGAACTTACTTCGCATACTTGATTGCATCCGGAATAAAAACTTGCTGCCCCTGAATCCTGTATTCA
>JAUWKY010000328.1 GCA_030613915.1 Syntrophobacterales bacterium | reverse complement strand
TAGTGACACCTGCCGCGGATGCCATCATACAGATTTGAAATCATGTCTCGACTGCCACACCTTGAGTGGTTCAAAAGAAGGAAATAATGTCAAGCTTTTGCAGGCTATGCATGAGCTGGCCTCAGAGAGGAGCTGCCTGGGCTGCCATGAGATCAAACAGCGCCAGGAGCGTTGTGTGGGCTGCCACGGATTTATATCAAACAGGCGCAAGCAGGGGGAGCCTTACTGTATGAAATGCCATATGGCGCCAACCCAGGAAAGAACGGGAGTTTTAACCCAGACCGGAGAAAGAGAGCTGGCCCGGATGGTGCCTGAAATATGGTGGGCCATATTCGGTGCTAGACAGGTTGCGGACATACCGGAAAAGGTAGTTATCAAGAAGCTGGTGGACCGATATGAGCCCGTTGAGTTTCCGCATCGAAAGGTTTTTCGCGCCCTGGAAAAGAAGATTGATGGGGACAAATTAGCTGCCTATTTTCACCTGGAAGAAGGTACCCTGTGCCAGGGGTGCCATCATCACAGTCCTGCAGCCAAGAAGCCGCCCCGGTGCGGGTTTTGTCATGGCAAACCGTTTGATGAAAAGGATCTGTTCCAGCCGGGGTTAAAGGGTGCATATCACAGACAATGCATAGGGTGCCACGACAAAATGGGCATTGAAAAGCCTGTTAGCGTAGATTGCACTGGTTGCCACGCTGAAAAAAAGCAGTAGAACCACGGGGCTGGATTCTTTTGAGGTGCTTCGTATGGCCATATCACGTAGAAAGTTTCTCGGCTGGTTGACCGCTACAGGTTTAAGTAGTGCGTTCGGCAAGACTGCTCTTGCTGGTACAACCAAGCATTTTGAAGGTCATCCTGACAGCCTTGGCGTTCTGTACGACAACACCAAGTGTATAGGATGCCGAACCTGCGAGGCGGCCTGCAACAGAGTCAATGACTTACCTCCGCCGGACCGCCCATTTGATGACCTTTCCGTTTTGGACAAGAAACGCAGAACAGATGCCAAAAAGTATATGATCATTAACAAGTATGATCATATTAGAAATCCTAAAGGACCTCTGCACGCCAGAATAGGATGCAATCACTGTCTTGAGCCTGCCTGCGCCTCATCATGCTTTGTAAGGGCTTACACCAAGACAAAAGAAGGTGCAGTTACATACGATTCTTCCGTCTGTGTGGGCTGCAGGTATTGCATGATCGCCTGTCCCTTCAACATCCCCACTTTCGAATATGATAGCGCCTTTACCCCGCGGATCAGAAAGTGCACCATGTGCTACGACACCAGGCTGGTCAAGGGTGAACTCCCCGGCTGTGTAGAAGAATGCCCGACAGAATCTTTTACTTTTGGTAGACGCGAGGACTTGTTCAAGATAGCCCACGAGCGCATAAGGAGATATCCCCGTCGTTATCTGGATCATATCTATGGCGAAAACGAGATGGGAGGAACAAGCTGGCTGTACCTATCCGGGGTTGCCTTTAAAAAAATAGGGATGCGGGAAGACTTAGGGGTTACACCTGCTCCTGCTCTTACCGCAAGCGCTCTTGCCTCGGTACCAATGGTGGTTGGAACCTGGCCTTTGTTGCTCATGGGCATTTATGCTGTCTCCAAACGAAAAGAGAAGATTGCCACGGAGGAAAAAGAGCAAGCCCTTGCCGATACCATAGCGCAAGCAAAAGCAGAGGCAGACCTGAAGATTTCTGAGGCGTGGCAGAAAGCTGAGAAAGAGAAGGAAAAGGCCGTAGAAACAGCAGTAAAAAAAGCTCTGGAAGAGGCTGCCGAGACTGAAAGCGGGGAGAGCTCCTGATGTCCCAAGAAGCCACTACAGCCAACAGATCATTTATTACCCCCTTTAATATCATTGCCTCCATAATTGTTCTGATCGGGTTGTTCCTAACGGTTCGGCGATTTTCGGGGGGATTAGGAGCGGTAACGAATTTATCTGATAATAACGCCTGGGGCATATGGATAGGCTTTGATCTCCTCACGGGAGTCGCACTGGCTGCCGGAGGTTACGTCACCGCTGCGGCTGTGTATATCTTCGGTATGAAGAAGTACCATTCTGCGGTGCGCCCGGCTGTGCTCACCGGGTTCCTGGGATACGCTCTGGTGGTCCTGGCGCTTCATTATGACGTCGGCAGACCCTGGCGTCTACCCTACCCTTTCGTTGTGCAGCAAGGAACAACCTCGGTTTTGTTCGAAGTGGCTGCTTGTGTCGCCCTATATCTTACCGTTCTCTTTCTTGAATTTTCACCGGCGGCGCTGGAATGGCTCGGGTTGAAGAGAGCCCGCAACCTGGCGGTCAAATTCACCTTGGTGCTGGTCGTATTCGGCATAATCCTGTCCACCTTGCACCAATCGTCGCTGGGGGCACTTTTCCTGATTGCGCCTTCCAAACTCCATCCCCTCTGGTATTCATCCTTTATACCGATCTACTTTTTTGTCTCGAGTATCATTGCCGGGTTGTCTATGGTCATATTCGAATCCACACTTTCCTATCGCTTTTTCTCTAGCAAGATGGATGAAACGCACCTGAAAGAGAAGGACGATATTGCCTTAGGGTTTGGCAAAGCCGCTGCTTACGTCATAGCGGGTTACATCGCCATTCAAATAATGGGGCTAGGCGCGGACAACGATTGGCATCTGCTCGGAAGCTTGTATGGACTGTGGTACCTGGTGGAACTATTCGGATTTTTTGGTGTTAGTTGCTTACTGTATGCTATCGGGGCCAGGGAGAAGAATCTGAAACTGATCAGGTGGACCGCAGCTTGGACCGTACTTGGTGTGATCATGAACAGATTTAACGTTTCACTCATCGCCTTTAACTGGCAGCTTCCCTCCAGTGACAGGTATTTTCCAAGCTGGATGGAAATTGGAATTTCAGTTTTTCTGGTTACCTTAGGCCTTATAGCCTTTAGGTTCATTGTGACCAGGATGCCTATTTTGTATGAACACCCAGATTACAGAGATGCACACCGAGCAAAAGGTG
>JAUWKY010000277.1 GCA_030613915.1 Syntrophobacterales bacterium | reverse complement strand
ATCCGGAATCCAGTGAAAGTTCAATAACGGCATTTGATGGCTGGTGCCCCGCCTGCGCGGGGACGTTGTCTGGAGCCCGGCGCGCGTCCCGCTTTGCGGGACTTGGCCGGGATGACGAATTGCGACACAGTCTTTTGAGGGGAGAGGGGGCACGTAGTCATCCTGCGGAGTTAAGTACATCGGCGTTATTTGCAATTCCACTTCACTGTTAATTTTTTTACAGGTTGGGTGACCAATTGCATACCTGCGCACCGTTTGTCACTGTTTCGCCCGCTTCCTCCAGCTACTGCATTGGACAGAGTTGAGGAATCACTTGACTACTCTGCAGTTTTTCTATAAACAAAAGATCGTTCTGGAAAGACAATTACATCCCATGGAGTGATCATATGGCAAAACACAAAAAGATTGAGCGTAAAAGAGAGCTAGATAGACGACGACGAAGGCGGAAAAAAAGGATAAAGATGCGAGCAAAAGGCTTGCTCCCGCCTGCCGAAGAATCTCAAAAGCAAGCTTCAGCCAAGGATTGAGCCTAGACCTAGTCCACTTCTTCACTTCTCTACAGTAGACCACGTGCGTCCAAGAATGTGAGAGTAGTGTATTCGCTACCCTCTCGGGCGAAAAAGGGTCTGCCTGCCAGCATGAACAATCACTTGAAGTATTCGGGTTTTTCTAAAAAATTGGCACTGTAATTGCAATACGAAAAGAGCGACCCTTCAGCTGAGGAAACAGCCATGAAACAAAAAACTTTGCTTCTTTTTCAGCTCTTTTTGGCAGTTTTTGCCGTTTACGCGGTGCTCAAATACAGTGGCAATCAGCGCTTGTACGTACCGCTGACCTGCCTTTTTACCATGTTCGTGGTGGGGAAAGTTGAAACTGCAGTTGTCGAAAAAGACAAGAGCGACGAGAAACAAAGGGCAAAAGCGGGCAAAGGAGCTGAAGAAGAAAGAACGTTCAAGCCTGTTGACTGCTTGTTAAAGAGCAAGAACGTACTGCTCCTCACCGACGCAATTCATTACCTCTTGAACGATCTGGGTCTGAAAGTCTCCCGCTCTCCGGATCAGAGTGTCATTGACCGTCTGATTAGGGCATCTGATACGAGTCAGGTAACCTTTGGCCTGAAGGTTCTGAGTGACGTTGGAGAGCTCAGTGAGAACTGGGCTGGTTGGGATGAACTTTCAGACTTTGATACTGGTAAGGGGGGAGAAAAATGTCTGCTTCTCATCGGTAGCAACAGCATACCTGATGAAGGAGACGGCAAGCCACAGTTCAGTGACTTCTCAGCTAATAATCAAAGCCTACTCTCTTCCAAGAACATAGTTGCTATGACTACCCTCACCTTCTATAAAATTTACCTTCTATGCCAAAAGAAAAGTGTGGATCCCAAAGCGATTTTGAATCTCATTCATCGCCACCCTGGCGGAGTATTTCGACTGGAGCAGTACATGAAGAGCGCCAGCCAGGCTGCTTGAACGCTTCCGTTTGGACCGACTTCCATCAGAATATTGTACCCGCCACTAAAGCTTGTCCTGTAGAGCCGATCTCAACATTTCATCATTTCTCATTTGGCATTGCACATTTATCACCTGCAAATAAAAGGGGCTTCTAGTTTTTTTAAATTAGCCAATGATTGATGCGAAATGACAGATGATATAGATGCTTAGCAGGCTGCCAAAAAAGCTTGGAAACGGCCCCATGCGTCATACCGGACGAGTCCGCCTGCGGCGGACGAGATCCGGTATCCAGTAAGCTATTGGTTTCTCTAGATTCCGGATAGTCGCTTCGCGACTTCCGGAATGACGGACTTGGTGCTCGCACGAAAATTATTGAGTCTTGCAGCAGCCTGCTAGTGCTTCGTGCTTTTTATGGTATAGTCTGCAAGATTGTTGAAGCAATGGAGTTATAGCCAATCGGAGTTCTCGTGAAGCTGCCAGCGCTGGATTGGATTATCATCCTGGTTTACTTGGCCGTCATTCTGATAGTTGGCTTTTATTTCTCCAAACGGGCCCTCCGCAGTGTAGACGATTATTTCGTTTCAGGCCGCGTCCTACCCTGGTGGCTGGCCGGCATGTCCATGATCGCCTCGGCATTTGCCATCGACACCCCTTTGGGCATTACCGGACTTATAGCCAAAGATGGTATCCCGGGGGTATGGTACGCTTGGTCTTTTGCTCTTGGTGGAGCTGGTGCACTCGGCGCATTTATCTTCGCCTCTCTGCTCCGGCGTTCGGAAATCATAACAACGGCCGAATTGATTGAGCTGCGCTATGACGGGCCCCCTGCAGCTTTTCTGCGAGGCTTCAAGGGAGTCTACTTCGGCATATTTGCCAATGCCGTCACCTTGGGCTGGATAATTAAGGCAGTATGGATCATTAGCGCTGTTGTGGCCCCCGAAATCAACCGCCACCTACTCATCGGAACAATTTTATTAATCACTCTGGCCTACACCGCCGCCTCGGGTCTCTGGGGCATCGCTGCTACAGACCTTATCCAGTTTTTGATCGGCTCCATAGGATCCATTGCCCTAGCTGTCCTTGCCTGGAATCACATCGGCGGGATTGAGAACATAATTGAAGGCTTTGTCAGAAGATATGGAGCTGGTCCGGCTGCGGGACGGCTCAGTTTTTTCCCAACCATAGGCACACCGTTTTTTGTTACATTCCTGGTCTTCATCACACTAAAATGGTGGGGAAATCCCCCCCCTGCCATCACCCAGAGAATTATATCCGCGAAAAACGAAAAACACGCCTCTTTCGCTACCATGCTTTTTTCAGTGGTCGCTTTCGGCCTCAATTACTGGCCCATGATTCTGGTGGCAATGGTTTCTCTCGTTGTCTATCCCGACCTCAAGGTCCCAGAGGCGGGCTATGCCATGTTGATCTTGAAGCTTGTTCCAACAGGATTCCTGGGACTTATGCTCGCCTCACTGCTTGCAGCCTTTATGTCCACCGTGGACACCCATATAAACTTCGGGGCCTCGTACATGGTCAACGACCTGTACCGCCGTTTCATCATGAAAGAGGCTTCAGAAAAGCATTATGTCCGCGCTTCTCAGGTCAGCACAGTGCTCATGTTACTCCTTGCTGTTGCCATCGCCTACACTCTCGATTCCGTGAGCGAAGCCTGGTACTACATATCCATGCTCACGGCAGGCTACGGCATTGTAATTGTTGTACGCTGGTTTTGGTGGCGGGTAAACGCCTGGGCAGAGATTGCAGCCCTGGCGAGTTCAGCGATTGGCAGCACCTTGTTGTCTCCAAAATTTGGTAAAGCTGTGGGATACTGGGACCGTATTCCGCAATTGGACTGGCAGTACAGATTCTTAATCGTGGTAGCTTTCTGTACCATCACCTGGATCGTAGTCTGCCTCCTCACCAAGCCGACATCGGAGGAACATCTGAAGAAATTTTGCGCCAAGGTAAAACCTTTTCCTACCCTTTGGGGACCTGTTTTTGAAAAATATCCCGACCTGGGATGGAATCCACATTTCACCAGATCCTGCATAAATTGGGCTCTCGGCGCTGCCACTGTTTACTGCTTTTGTTTTGGCATAGGTCACCTCTTGTTCCTGAATTTCGCCTATGGCTTTCTCCTGCTGGCCCTGGCCGTTGTTATGGCAATAATCATATTCATTGTTTGGAGAAAGTAGC
>JAUWKY010000212.1 GCA_030613915.1 Syntrophobacterales bacterium | reverse complement strand
GCCACCCACCAATCTGCTCAAGGTGGATCCCAAGCAACGGGAGATAGAAACGGAGAAACTGAAAAAGCTTCGGGCGGAAAGAGATCAAAAGAGTTGGAAAGCAGCTCTGGATAGGCTGGATGAAGTGTCTAGAACGGACGAGAACGTTATGCCGGCAGTGATTGAGGCGGTAAAGGCCAGGGCCACAGTGGGTGAAGTCTGTGACGTCTGGAGGAATATCTGGGGTGAATACCGGCCGAAGGAATTTGTCTAAGCGCAGAGCGCCAAGCGCATAGCGGAAAAGACCTCGAGGGACTGTTTCTTTGCTCTGCGCTTTGCTCCATGCTCTATGCGCACGGAGGTTGAGAATGGCAGGCAAAAAGAGAATTAAGGTCATCATGGCCAAGCCCGGCCTGGACGGCCATGACCGAGGGGCAAAGCTCCTGGCACGCGTTTTTGCCGAAGCGGGTATGGAGGTGGTCTACACCGGGCTGCGCCAGACCCCTGAGATGATTGTTGAGGCAGCTCTGCAGGAAGACGCAGATGTGGTGGGCTTGAGCAGCCTGAGTGGAGTTCACAACTACTTCTTCCCGCGGGTGGTGGAACTACTCAAAGAGAAGGGATTGGATGAAGTTCTGGTTGTCGGTGGCGGTATTATTCCCGATGAGGACATTCCAGGACTGAAGGACTCGGGAGTCGCTGCCATCTTCGGACCTGGTACCAGAACAGAGGATATAGTCGAATTCATCAAGGAAAAAGTCTCTAGGAATTAATTAACTGCAGGAAAATTAGGTCAGTTACCCCATCTCTAGACTTGGATATCTCTTTTATTATGGAAGATCTAGCTGCGGAAGTGTTGCAGGGTTCAGTACGGGCCATGGCCCGGCTCATTACCTTGGTGGAAAACGAGGATCCCCGAGCTTTTGAATTCCTCGGGTCTATTTATCCGCATACGGGGAGAGCGCATGTGTTGGGTATTACCGGCTCCCCCGGCACGGGCAAGAGCACTCTTACCGACAAGATCACCTCGGTGCTTCGCCAGCAGGAGAAGACCGTGGGCGTTGTAGCCGTGGACCCCTCCAGTCCTTTCACTGGTGGCGCCCTTCTCGGTGATCGGATCCGTATGCAGAGGGCCTCCGGGGATCCGGATGTTTTTATTCGCTCTATGGCCACCCGCGGAAACCTCGGCGGGCTTGCCCGAACCACAGCGGACGTGATCAAAATCATGGACGGTTTCGGCAAAGACTGGGTTATCGTTGAGACTGTGGGTGTGGGCCAGGATGAAGTGGAGATAGCCAAGACCGCTGACACCACCATTGTGGTATTGGCTCCGGGCCTGGGCGATAGCATCCAGAGCATGAAGGCGGGAGTCATGGAGATCGCCGATCTCTATGTCATCAACAAGGCGGATAGATCCGGTGCTGATGCACTGGTCACCGAGGTTAGGATTCGGGTGGAGCAGGACGCCCAGATCAAAGAGGCAGCCTGGCGAGCTCCGGTACTCAAAACCGTGGCGGTGGAGGATCAGGGAACGGAACCACTGTTGGAAGCCATTGAGAACCATCGCAGCTTCCTTGAACAAAGCGGCAGACTCAAGAAAGTTCGCCGGGAAAAGACCAGACAGGAGACGTTGTCTCTGCTAAAGGAAGAAATTTCCCGAAACGTTCTGGAGAAAATTCTCGGAAAGGGCCGCTTTGACGATCTCATCGACGACATCGTCGCGCACAGGAAAGACCCCTATACCAGTGTTAAGGAGATCGTGGGAACGATTTTCCCAGAGGAGGAATAGATGAAGGTACTGAAGATCGATCACTTGGGAATAGCAGTTCATAGTATCGAGGAAGCAAAGAAACTTTTCCAAGACACACTGGGCCTGAAATTTGAGGGCAGCGAGACTGTGGCTGAACAGAAAGTGACCACTGCTTTTTTCCCTGTCGGTGACAGTGAGGTTGAATTGCTGGAGTCTACAGCCCCGGACGGACCCATCGCCAAGTATCTGGAAAAAAGAGGCGAAGGCATACAACACATTGCCTTTCGGGTGGAAAACATAGAAGAGGCCCTGGCTGAGCTCAAAGAAAAGGGAATAAGACTTATCGATGAAAAACCGCGCCTGGGAGCCGGCGGCGCCAAGATAGCGTTTCTCCATCCGAAATCAACCCACGGTGTGCTCATTGAATTAAGCGAAAGGGAAGACTAAGAAATGCAGGGATAAGTAAATTCGATATTCGAATTTATAATGTTCGAAATATTGATCTGAAACATAGAATCCGGGACGTTAGACACAAAAAAGCCCCGACCTTTGCCAAAAGGTGGGGCTTTTTTGTGGCGTCTTTGCTTCGAGCTTACTCACATTGGAATATTCCCATGCTTTTTGGGGGGTAGAGTTTCTCTCTTGGTGCAGAGCACTTCAAGTGCGTCTATGAGACGCGGCCTGGTCTCACTCGGGACGATCACTCCATCAATGTAGCCTCGCGAGGCGGCAATGTAAGGGTTGTAGAGCAGTTCTTTGTATTCTGCAATCATCTCCTGTCGCTTGGCCTCGGGATCATCTGCCGCCTGGATATCACGGCGGAAAATAATATTGGCCGCCCCATCGGCGCCCATTACCGCAATCTCGGAGTTGGGCCAGGCCAAAGCCATGTCGCAACCAAGATCTCGTGAACACATGGCCAGGTAGGAGCCACCGTAATCCTTCCTGGTAATCAAGGTAATCATAGGCACGGTGGCCTCTGAATAACACCAGAGCAGCTTGGCGCCGTGGCGAATCACCCCACTCCATTCCTGCTCACTGCCAGGCAAATATCCCGGCACGTCGGCGATGGTGAGTAGCGGGATATTGAAACAATCGCAAAAACGAATGAATCGCGAGGCCTTGTCTGATGAGTTCACATCCAGACAACCGGCAAGCACCGTAGGCTGGTTGGCAATAATTCCGATGGTGCGTCCGTCCAGTCTGGCGAGACCCACCAGGATGTTCTGGGCGTAAAGCTCGTGAACCTCATAAAAGTCCCCGTTATCAACGATAGACCGTATCACTGCTTTCATGTCGTAAGACTCCATGGGGTTGTCCGGTATAATGGAGTCCAGGGCTGGATCAGTGCGGACCGGGCTGTCGCCAGTATCTACTCTGGGCGGCTCTTCCATATTATTGTTGGGGAGGTAACTCAGCAGTACTTTGATTCTCTCAATGGTGTGAGCGTCATCTTCACAGGCGAAGTGAGCCACTCCACTTTTGCTATTATGGGCTATGGCCCCGCCAAGGTCCTCAAAGGTAATTACCTCTCCCAACACCGTCTTGATCACATCGGGTCCGGTGATGAACATGTGACTTGTGTCTTTGACCATGAAGACAAAATCGGTCATGGCCGGAGAATAAACCGCGCCTCCTGCACATGGGCCCATAATTGCAGATATCTGCGGCACCACACCTGAGGCGATGGCATTGCGGTAGAAAATCTGCCCGTAGCCAGAAAGGGAATCTACTCCCTCCTGGATGCGCGCACCCCCGGAATCATTGAAGCCCACAACTGGGATGCCCGATTTCATTGACAGGTCAAGGATCTTACAGATTTTCTTGGAGTGCATTTCGCCCAGTGTTCCAGCTCGTGCTGTGAAGTCCTGGGAGAAAGCACACACGGGACGACCATCTACCTTGCCATAGCCGGTAATCACCCCGTCGGCTGGTATTTCCATCTTGTCCAAACCAAACAGGGTCCCCCTGTGCTTCATGAAAATATCAGTTTCCCTGAAAGTTCCCGGGTCGAAAAGGAGATCGATCCGTTCTCTGGCCGTGAGTTTGCCGCGGTCATGCTGTTTTTTTACCGCCGCCTCTCCACCCATTTCCTTGAGTTTGGCTTCCCTCTCCTTCAATTCCTTGATCTTGTCCTCTACAACCCCCATCTATTATTCTCCTGTGTTCCTGGTTTCCTGTTCGGGCTAGCATGGCCTTCCTTGAAAATCCTGTAATACTATCCCCTAGTCCCCTTTTGTCAAGGCTTTTCTCCCCAGTAGTTTCCCCGTTTTTTCTGGACTAATTGGGGAAAAACCATGGTCAAGGGGGAGGCTGCGGAACAACGAGCACCTGAGCCACCTTTCCTTCCACTCTTAGCCCCGCAAAGGCCAGCATGAAGATTTGATGCTTTCTCAAAAGATACACTGCCATAAATGGCGCGAATCGTGCTCGTGGTGGAGTAGCCTCCCCTTGGCCCAATAACAGAGACGCATCACTCATCCACCCGCGACATCTTGGCCGGTTTATCGAGTGCTCTAATGGTAAAATAAACATCCTTGCCCTGTACGAATATCTTTACCCCAAATTGGCGAGGTTCTCCCAATATTTCTTTCCCGTTGATAGTCCAGTTTTTCCATTCTGCTTTCTTTTTTCTGCCGTCACGCCAGGTGCGATAAAAATAGAGTCCGTATTTATCGTCCCGTTTAATCAAGCGGTACTTAACATAGTTGTCGTCGGCGCGGGATTTGCCTACTGTTCTCAAAAAACGGCTCTCCCAGGTTCCCATCAGTAAGGGGTCTGGCTTCTGGATGACGTTGCAAAAGACATCGGGTTTTCCCCCAAACTCTTGTGGTGGTGGACCTTTCGTGGTCGCACAGCCAACGAAAATAAGGAGGTATATCAAAAGGATAGTGAGTCTCTTCATGAAAATCTCTCCTTTTCACTTTTTCCCATGTAAAAACTTTCAAGCCATCAAGCAAAACTATGAGGCGGGAGCCATTCTAGCAAACCCCTTGGCAAAAGAACACAGTCTTCCGAGAAAAGGCATGGTGACTTGTGAGGTATAAATTT
>JAUWKY010000265.1 GCA_030613915.1 Syntrophobacterales bacterium | reverse complement strand
AGCCAGACACACTCCAGTGCCCTAGAATCTTTTTCGGTTGACACATACTCTGTTGGAAGTCTCCTGTCCCGTGTTTACCCAAGAGTTCGCGGTTCCACATCAGGCTTCACCCTGATCGAGATCATGGTAGTCATAATCATTCTCGGCATTCTTGTCGGGCTCATCGTGCCTCGACTCATGGAAAAGCCGGAGAAAGCCAGGCGGGTCAAGGCTCAATTGCAGATAGAGAGCATTTCTATGGCACTGAAAGAGTACAAGTTGGACAACGGCGACTATCCCACCACGGAGCAGGGGATGCAGGCCCTGGTGGAAAAGCCCGCAATTGGCAAGATTCCAAAAAAGTATCCGGAAAAGGGCTACCTCTCCAAGATTCCCAAAGACCCTTGGGAAAACGATTACATCTATATCAGTCCAGGGGAGCACGACGATTTTGATCTTATCTCCTACGGCGCTGATGGCGAGGAAGGCGGCGAAGGCAAAACTGTCGACGTGCAGAGTTGGGAGATCGAATGAACCGTCCGGTTTTACTCTGGTGGAACTGGCCGTTGTTCTGGTGATCCTGGCGGTAATTCTTGGACTGGTGCTCCCGGAGGTCTCATCTTTTTTCTTTCGCAGCGATCTGAAAGCGAGTTCCCGGCGGTTGGCAGGGGCGGTGGCCTACGCCAGAAGCCAAGCGATGTTGGAAGGCCGGCTCTGGGAGCTTACCTTAGACCTGGATACAGGTAGCTTTTGGGCTGCGGCTGTTGAAGAAGGCGGCTCACCGGATCTTGACACCGTCAAGAAGCGAACTCTTGCGGGAGAGGTTCGCTTCGTGGATGTCAAGAAGTTGCCCGACGAAAATAAACGTGCTGGACGTGTTGCTCTTCATTTCCATCCCAAAGGTCTCGCAGAACCCGCAGTGATTCACCTGGCCGGTCCCGGCAATCAAATCCGAACTCTAGTTGTCAAACCATTCAATGGCCGTTTGGTAGTCCGGGAAGGATATCTGGAGTAGCCGCAGGGCGCCCGACAGAAGGCAGAAGGCAGCGGGCAGCAAACAGTAAAGAAGTTGGAGGTTAGAGATTTGAGGTTAGAGGCGATAAAACGGTCAAGGCAGATCTATCCTGCCTCCAACCTCAAGCGAGGCCAGACTGGCCGAGCGCTCCTCCAACCTGATGCTGAGCCAGCGCCATGCGGATTACGCTCGCACTCTGGTTTCACCTTAATAGAGGTGCTGGTGGCGGTGGCCATTCTGGCTATCGCCATGGTGGCTATTCTAAAGGCCAATGTGCAGAACCTAGATGCACTGACCAAAAGCAGAGAAACGACCACGGCCTCTCTGCTGGCGGCAAGCAAGCTGGCGGAGATTGAAGCGGCGGGAGTTGCCAACTGGGGTGAATCGCAGGGGGACTTTGGTGAAGATTATCCAGAGTTCACCTGGCAAGTGGAGACTACAAGCACTGAGGTGGAAGGGTTAGAGCGAATCGCAGTCATTGTCCAGCGGAGCGGAGGAGTTACCGGGAGAGAAATAAGAATTGAGGAACTCATGCTGGTTGAATAGTAGGCAGAGGGCAGAGATCAGAAGGCAGTAAAGAAGTTGGAGGGTAGAGGTTTGAGGTTAGAGGCAATAAAACGGTCAAGGCAGATCTATACTGCCTCCAACCTCAAGCGAGGCCAGATTGGCCGAGCGCTCCTCCAACCTGATGCTGAGCGAGCGCCATGCGGATTACGCTGGGGTGCCGGCTTTACTCTCCTAGAAATCCTTATTGCCATTGCCATTCTTGCGCTTGTAGTGAGCAGCCTGTACGGAGCCTACAGCGGGACGCTGGAAACCACGGAGATGGTGGAAAGCGCCAGGGATGTAGACCAGGCAGCGCGACTGGCCCTGATGCAAATGGTAGATGATTTTAGCTCTCTCTATTACAGAAAGGCAGAGGGCGAAAATGAGAATTCACCCTTTCGATTTCAGGGTGGCATGGATGGAGAAAGTGAGAGGGGAACGGTTGTCGAGTTCGCCTCAACCGCCCATCTGGGTTTTGATGGTAGCTTTCCGAACTTGCGAATTAACAGGGTGAGCTATGTGTTAGAGAAACAGGCGGATAACCAGCGATATTATAGACTTGTCCGCATGGAACTACCTTTTGTCGACCTATCTGGAGAGCGAGAAGAGACCGCGGTGGAGCTTGCAGACACCGTGGAGTCGTTGACCTTGACCTATTTGAATGAGGATGGTGAGACATTGTCTCAATGGGACAGCAAGGCAGAAGAGACCGAAGGGCTTCTACCCCGGTTGGTCCACATTCGGTTACAGTTGGCAGGAGAGAAATCGAGGGTTTTTGCCACCACAGTGGCGATACAGGTCCAAGAGGAAGAGGGCAGCAGGCAGTGAGCAGCAGGCAGAAGATAGAGGGCAGAGAGCAGAGGTCAGAGATCAGAGGTCAGAGATCGGAGGTCAGACGGTAGGAGGCAGCGGACGCGGGGATACGGCGACACGGGGAGACGGAGAAACGGAGAAAAGACAAGGCATCATAGGTTGCGTGTTCATGACGCTATGCTGCATGAAGATTCAATGAAAAGCAAAAAAGTTCAAATGAAAAGTATGAATGCAGCCTTAGGGCGATCCGGAGCTGCTCTCATCCTGGCCCTTCTTATGATCACCATTCTAGTGGTGTTCGTACTGGAAACCATGCGAGCCATGCAGGTGGAGGGGGCGGGGGCTCGCTATTTTCAGGATAGCATCCGGGCCGAGGCTCTGGCCAAATCTGGCGTCAATATAGCAATATCCTTGCTAAGAAACGACCTGGCTGAGAATGAGGTGGACCATATAGGAGAACCCTGGGCCCTCTTACCAAAACCTGATGCTTTACCTGTGGATCTGTCCGAAGCTGGGACCTTGGAGGGAAGGGTAGAGGACGAGATGGGGAAGTTTCCCATTAACTATCTGGTGGATGAAGATGGGAAGGTACGGGAAGTCTACCAGCAGGTTTTGACTCGCTTGCTTACCAATGCTCCCTTTCAGATGGAGGAAGAGGAAGCACAGGGTGTGGTTATGGCCATCAGAGACTGGCTTGATAAAGACGATGAGCCCACGGGAGAGTTCGGCGGGGAGACAGATTACTATCAAAGTCTGGAGCAAGCCTATGAATGCAAGAACGGTCCTCTTACCTCGCTGGCTGAGCTTCGGCTCATTCGCGGCGTGAGCGAATCGCTCTATGTAGGTACAGAGGAGAACCCCGGTCTCAAGGACCTGCTCACCGTGTATAGTGATGGCAAAATAAACGTCAACACCGCCGGGCCCTTGGTTCTCCAAGCGCTGGTGAGTCCAACTGTTTCCCAAGACACGGCGGAGGGTTGGGCGGAGAGTGTTGTTGCTTATCGGCAGGAGCCGATGCACTGGGACTTCCTCAGCGAGTCGGATTGGTATCGAAACCGGATGGCAGGCTACAATGACATTAGCCTTCCAGTTGAGTTCATTACCACCCAAAGCATGCATTTCACCGTGCAGATGACAGCTAAGGTGGGGGTGGGGAGGAAATCGATATTCGCATACCTCGAACGGCGAAAGTCTGAGAAGGAAGAGCAGGATACAGTAGACGTCTCTGTGCGCTACAAGGAAGTATACTAGCGCGAAGTGACAGGTATATTCACCACAAAGTACTTTGTGGTTCCATTTTTGCTACGGTACAGGTGGGGGTGATTTTATCCATGCCAGAGAAGATCCTAGGAATCGATATCGCCGGCAGCGGTATCAAAGTGGTCCAGGTAACCCGTGGCTGCAGAACGAGTCAGGTGTCAGGGTATGCCAGGGCCAGCTTACCTGCAGATGCAGATCCCTCGCAAGTGGCCAGGACACTAGCGGATCTCATTGCCGAAGAGAATCTTGAA
>JAUWKY010000104.1 GCA_030613915.1 Syntrophobacterales bacterium | reverse complement strand
AGGCGGGATGCCGAACATAATGCAAGACCTACGCAGGGGCGAAACACTTGACTTGCTGAAAGCCCAAATCACACGCAAACAAGGCATTTAAGTTACCTACTTTCGCAATGATGCAACTGCAACCCCTGCCGCTGCCCTGCTGGCGATGCGATGCAAGAGTACGGTTCTACCAATGTTTTGTGTCCGTGATCCTGACGGCCAGCTGACCATTCATGTGAAACCACCTCTGGAAACGATAAGGACAGGCGACTTGCGGAGCGATCTACAGACCAACACTCAAATTATGATGAATGCGGTGGAAGAGATGATCAGGGAATATCCAGATCAGTGGTTTTGGACTCTGAAACCGTGGAAGGTCGCCTACCCACATCTCTATCGGGAGTGGGAGGAGCGACGACGAAAACGCAAAACAAGAAAGAAACGACGGGTCTCGCATCGCAAAAAAGGAGCTCAGCCGTCACTCCCCGGTAGCACATAGAAGCCTAACTGCCACTTACCCGGGAACGTTCTGCTCTTTCCCGGGCCACGTCTTTTTGCAAGAATTCGCACTCCTCGCGGTCGAACTCCCAGCAGCATTTAGGCTTGATCTCATAAATGGCGCAGAAAAACTTGGCGGTAGCGAAGTATTCGAAGAGAAAAGGACAGAAACGCTGATACTCGCAGCCGTCACCCCGAAAATATACGTACCAGAGGCTGGGAGGTTTAGAACTTCCGCTGAAATCAGGAACCCCTCCTCGGATCTCACAACCCCCCCCACAGTATTCACACCAGATCGTTTCAGGCAGAGGTTCCTGCGAAGGGTCTAGCAGCCTCATGGTGGATATCTCACCATGATTGTTGAGATTTTTCAGGTCTTGCCGAATGGAGAGGAATATTTCCGCCCAGCTCAACAGATGCTCCGCCGAGATCCTTGCCAAGCTCAACACTCCGCACTATGCGGTTTCGGCAAGTTCATGTCGTTGCAGAAACCGCTGCCAACGTTTGTCAATCCAGTCTTGCAGATAATCTATTTGCTCAGGGGTGATCTGCTTAAAACGTCCCTGTAATTTCAGGTATTGGCTGACCGGCTTTTTCTTGCCGCTACGGGCCATGCTGCGGCTGCGTCCAGTTAGGCGCAAAACACCGTTTTCAATCTCGAGAAGGACCCACATGCCAGTGTCCACCGCCAATTTTCCCAGTTTGACCAAATCATCGGTGGGAAACCCCCACCCAGGAGGGCAGGGAATGTTTATATGCATGAAGCGGGTGCCTTGGATGTTCTTGGCTTTCGCAACCTTGTCATACAAATCCAGTGGATATGCTGGCGAGGCTGAAGCCATGTAGGGGATTCCGTGGGCTTCCATGATGGCCAGGATGTCCTTTTTGTGCTCGATCTTGGTTCCCGGAGTGGTGGTGGTGAATGCACCCATAGGTGTGGCGCTTGACCGCTGAGTGCCCGTGTTCATATAGCCTTCATTATCGTAACAGATGTAGAGAAAGTCGGTATTTCTTTCCGCAGCAGCGCTGAGAGCCTGAATACCGATGTCGAAAGTGCCGCCGTCGCCGGCTATTCCCACCACAGTGTAATCGGTCTTGCCCAGCGCTTTCAGACCAGCGGCGATGCCGGTAGCCGAAGCCGCAGTAGTGGCGAAGGCGGTGTTGATGTTGGTAAGCCGGACTGAGGTGGACGGATAGAGTCCATGGAGCACGGTCAGGCAGGAAGCCGGTATGGTCAGAATGGTCTTTTCACCCAAAGCCTTTAGAATGTGACGATAAGCCAGGGACAAACCGCATCCAGAACATGCCCTGGTTCCGGGCAGCATGTATTCTTCCTCTGGAAGTTGCATCACCTTGGTTGTCATGATCTCACGCCTATTAATGTTTACCCTAACGCTATGCGCTATGCGCCATACGACTAGACAGCAACTCCTATCCACTGAGGGGTGCTGACTTGACCTTTCTGCTCCACGGATTTTATGGTGGCAGCTTCCAGGTCAGCGGCGGCGACATTCTTGCCGCCCAGACCCACAATGTAATTCGTGATCGTGGGTCGCAGCCCGCCTTCAAAGAGAGCCGCCTTAGTCTCGGTGCAAGTGGCGCCTTCGTTGCCGTAACTAATATTCTTGTCAAAAATCACTACGTGTTTCGCCTTTGACAGCGCTTGGCGCAGTGTCGCCGCCGGGAAAGGCCGGAAAACTCGCAGGGCCACCACTCCAGCCTTCCAGCCCTTCTCCCTGAGCGCATCAACAGCAAGGGAAGCCTCGTTGGCGAGGGAACCCATGGTGAGCAGAATAGTATCTGCCCCTTCAGTCCGATATTTCCACAGTAAACATTCATAGCTTCGGCCGAAAACCTCCCCAAACTCGCGGCCCACGTTAAGGATAACATCCCCTGCGGACTCGAGGGTTTCTTGCAGACGCATGCGAAACCCCATGTAACTGGGACAGGACACACCCTGGGCATTAGCCCGCGGGTCCGCCAGCATCACTGGGTTGATATTTATGGGCTCCGGACCGTCCACCTGCAAGTGGGGCACGTATGACGGCAGGAATGCATCCACTTGCTTCTGGTCCGGTATCTCTACCGGCATGACCGTGTGTGACAGCACGAACCCGTCGAAGCAGACCATCATGGGGACGTGGAGCTGCTCACAGATCTTATATGCCATGATAATGCTGTCCATAATCTCTTGATTATCCCGGCAGTAGACCTGCATCCAGCCGGTGTCGCGTTGGGAGATGGAGTCCTGCATGTCATTGAAAATTGTCCAAGGCGCGCCAAGTCCTCGGTTAGCAAGAGCCATGACAATTGGCAGCCTTGCCCCTGCGGCCCAATGCAGTTGCTCATGCATATAGGCCAGGCCATTCGCCGCCGTAGCAGTGAAGACTCGTGCTCCTACGGTGGAGGCTGAAATACACACGGTCAGGGCGCTATGTTCGCTTTCAACCCGAATAAACTCTGCTGCCAATTCTCCTGACTCCACATACTTGACCAGGGTCTCTGGAATTTTGGACTGTGGGGTTATGGGGTAGGCAGCAATGACCTGTACCCGGCAAAGTTTGGCCCCCATTGCAGCTGTCTCATTACCATTGATAATTTGCACTTTGCTCATATCTGTTCCCCACCATGCTGGCCCGGATATTTCAGTTGTCCTCCCCTACTCAACTTCTTCCTGGATGACACATTCACTGAGCACAAATTGCTCCTCGACCTCCATCCGGATTGCCTTGGTCGGGCACACCTGGGCGCAAACCCCGCAACCTTTACAATACTGAAGATCTATCTCAATGGGTATTCCTCTTTTCACCGTGCCATCCGGACAATAGAGCCAGCACAAATAACAGGTGTCTTTCTGCTTTTTACAAGGAGTACATTTGCTTAGGTCAATTATCGGACGCTTAGCCCGCCACTCGCCTGTGTTGCCTGCCTCTCCTTTCGCCAGCGTGGCGCAAGCAGAAATGAACTGGTCCTTTTTAGAGGCCATAGAGGACTTCCCTACCTTACCTAACTTTTCCTAGTTACTTCGAGAGCTGTACGAGCTACCAGCAACCTCGAAAGGATTCTTGGTATTATAACACCAGCGGTCCACGAAAAGGATCGGGGCGGGGTAGATTCCACCACCATGACTAAAACTGCTCACCGCTATACTACGACAGTTGCCAGTCTCGGTTGATCCTCGTTGCTTCGTAGGTGAGCCGGGCTCCTTGAATGTTAACCTTTGCCGCCTGCTTGCTAAAATTCTCGCCGATGGCTTTTTCCAGACTTTCCATCTGAACCAAGCAACTGGCCTTGGAAAAAGCTCCAAGTAAAGAAGTATTGATCAGTACCGTTCCAGCAACCACCAGACCGACCTCCTTGGCAATAGAGTTGGCATCGGAGGTTGCCACCGCAATGTCCATGTCAGTGCAGAATTTTTCGGGCCCACTGCTGGAATTTAGGATAAGGAGCCCATCCGGTTTCAGGCCGCCCAGCACGTCAACCGTCTGTAAAAGTCTTTCATCCAGTACAACTACCACGTCAGCTTGAGCCGTTGGACTCAGGGTGCGAATAGGTTTTCTTGAAAACCTGGTTGTAGCGGTAATGGGAGCTCCCCGTCGCTCAACACCAAAAAATGGCGCTGCAGTGACTCCTTGGTAACCATCAAGATAAGCAGCCTCGGCAAGTATCATTGCAGCGGTTACAGCACCCTGACCGCCGCGGCCGTGCCAGGTTACATTGATGACTTTCTCTTCTGTGAGATCCCCAACCATGGTAAGCTATATACCTTCTGACCCACTTGATTGTCCAGTAATCTAAAGCAATCAGCACTCAGCCATCAGCTATTAGCCAAGTAAAGAGTCCGGCCAGGCTTGGTATTTACTGAAAGCTGACCGCTGATTACTGAACACTTAGTTCCCGCTTTCTCCTTGCCGTTTGCCTATTTCTGCGATAAATTTTCCAGATGTAGAAACCACCACATTTTTGCTACTTGTTGAGAACGTTGGATATGCCCGAAAGGCTGATAGAGAAAATCACACTGTCAAACGGTTTAATTCTGGAAATCTGGGACAAATCTCGTCTCATGGCTGGCGACAGATGGCTGGTCTCGCTCTTAGCCAAAGTGGAAGTCACTGTTTTGCCCGAATACTTCTCTACCCTGGACGATGGCGAACAAGCTTACCAAGATCTGGTCGCCGCCCATGGCAACTCTCTGGTTTTCACCCAGGAAAAAGTGAAACTTTTTGTGGATGAAAGGGAAACCAAAGACGTGCTCACAAGACTGTGCCAGAGAATCAAAGACAATCTGGTAGCATATCTCGGCAACCCCAAATTCGCCTCGCTTTACGTACTGAAAAAATATGGCGACCTACGAGATCGCCAGAATTGGGGTGCCGAGACCCCCTAGAAAGTTTTTACCTAACATATCTTCTAGACAGTTGCAACCCCGCACTCCTAGCTTGCATGCTTCCGCTGTTTCATATTATACCGGTTCGCTTACCTGCCAGGTAGGCACCACCCAAAGGCCCGGCATCATCGCCCAGTTGAGCTCTTACCACCTTTACCTCAGCCGGTGGAACAAACGTCAACCGCCGGCCTAACTCCTCGCGCAAGGGACCGATGAACGCCTTCCACCCATTCGAAAGGCCACCGCCGATAAGAATGGACCGAATGCCGAGCAGATGTGCCACGTTGGCGATGGCAATGGCTAAACTGGTACCAACCAAATGAAAGAGCTCCTGGGCCAATTTGTCTCCGGCCACAGCCGCACTGTATATGGATTCAGCATCCAGTCCCCCTGAACTGTCCAACTTATGCCTAAGGCTGCTCTTTACTCCTTTATCCAACCGCTCTTTGGCTCGCCAAACGAGCCAGGAGGCGGATGCCAGGGTTTCCAGGCAGCCGTAGTTACCGCAGCGACATTTTTCTCCATCAGGTTCAATAGTAATATGTCCAACTTCGCCAGCAGAATAGCCATGCCTTTCCCAAACCTTACCATCGATGAGCAGACATCCACCAACTCCGGTTCCCGGGGCGACGCAAAGAAAATCCCCCAGGTCGCGGGCTGCACCTAACCAGTATTCGCCATAGCAGATACAGTTCACATCGTTTTCAATGAAAACCGGGACTCTGAGCTCCTCGCCCAACCTCTTGCCCAACTGGAAATTCTCCCAGCCAGGAAGATTGGGTGAGGTGATCACTATCCCACTGGCCAAATCGATAAGTCCAGCGCATCCCACCCCCACGCCTCTCAGGACAAAACCGTTCTTTTCAGCTTGGCGGCTCAACTCGGTTAGGTGAGCGCTCAGGTCAGCAAGGACTGCATCAGGCCCTCTATCCACCAAGGTCTTGAATCGCACAGTCTCCAGGAGTTCCTGCCGACGTGGTTCGACCAGGGCTATCTTGATATTGGTACCACCTATGTCAACACCAATGACCGCCTGTGACTGGTTGTCCACCTTCTCTCCCATCGGTTAATCTCTCACAGAGAACACAGAGCCTCAGAGAGCTCTTATATACATGTTAAGTATTGAGGTTGATTTGATTGAGGACGGGATCGCTAAGGGTATGGAGAGATCCTGGGAGCAAGAATAAGCTCGCTTGCTCTTGGCTCCCAGGATCTCTCCATTTGTCCCGATAGCCATATCGGGACCCCCTGCTTTGCAGGGGTCTCTTAGCGATCCGAGCACACCTGCTAATATTTTTTTCTCTGAGCCCTCTGAGGACTCGAGAGCCCGCAGGGCTCGGGCGAGAGTCTAATTAGTGCACTATCCTTTCAGTGATCCTGTAAAATTCGGCTTCCTTTTCTCCAGGAAGGCCCCAAAGCCTTCGCCAGCATCTTCACTGGCGAAACAGAGTGCAAAAGCTTCCATCTCTAGGGCGCAGGCATTAAGCAAGTCCAGGTTCATTCCCTGGTCGATAACGTGCTTGACTGCTTGAGTCGCCACTCTGCCCTTGGTAGCAATCAGGGATGCAACCTTCCTGGTCTCCTCCATGAGCGTTTCGGGAGGAAATACCTTGTTCACCAACCCTATGTCTTTCGCTTCCTGAGCACTGATCATGACTCCGGTCAGGCAAAGTTCTTTGGCCCGGGCCCGCCCCACCAAACGAAGCAGACGCTGGGTGCCGCCAAAACCGGGAATAATGCCCAGATTAATTTCTGGCTGGCCAAGCTGTGCCGTTTCCGAAGCGTAGATAAAATCACATGCCAGTGCGATCTCGCAGCCACCGCCAAGTGCGAACCCGTTCACACAAGCGATCACGGGAATGCTTAGGCTTTCCAGGGCAAAGAGAGCCTCCTGCCCCTTAACGGCAAAGTACTTGGCAGAGATAGGATTCAGCTTCTGTAACTCCTTTATGTCAGCACCAGCCACAAAGGCCCTGTCGCCCGCGCCCGTCAAGATAAGCGCCCTGACCTCCTCATCGTCTTCAATTGTCCTTATGGCCTCACCAACTTCGGTGAGAGTGCCCACTTTTAGGGCATTCAGCACCTCGGGCCGGTTGAAGGTTATTGTGGCAATTCCCCCTTCCACTTCAAACAGGATATCCTCGTAAGCCATGGCACACCTCTCCTTTGCTAATCAAATATCCATCCCACGAGCTTTAACGGTTGAGTCCATAAGAATTGAAATTTTTCTCCATGTCAAGCAAAAGCCAAAAACATTGATCCCAAAACTTTTACCCAAAACTGGCTTGACCAATAATGGGTAAAAGTTACCCAAAAGTGGTTTGACCAGAAATGGGTAACTGATTAGTGGGGCATTTGTTCTGGCTTTGGTCCTCCACTCCTGGTTTTTTCAGCCCGAAAAAGCTTTAACCCGGATAATTCATGAATCTGTGTCGCGAGACCGTGAAGATGGGCATGCCGCCGGGCAACCGAAGGGTGTTGAATCCGAGGCGTACTTGAAAAGTACGTCGCAGGTTTCAAGCTCCGAGGACGCCCGGGAGGACGATCATATTATTCGCGCTCGCTGCGCTCCGCTCAGTCCCGCAAGCGGGTTCCCAGTTTCGCGGTCGCAGCAGCCGATTCATGAATTATTCGGGTTAGATTCATCTATAGTCGGTAGATTGACTACCACTAGTCCCTATGCTACTAAAAGGGGCCTAGAAAAAAAGTGAGGGATGACACATGATTGATCTCCGCAGTGACACCGTAACCAAGCCTGG
>JAUWKY010000276.1 GCA_030613915.1 Syntrophobacterales bacterium | reverse complement strand
ACAATTATAACGATTCAAGCAACCTCAGGAAAGATCAAGACCCTATTTTCGGTTCTTAATCCTCATCCCTTGCAGTGAGGAAGCTCCAGAATCCAGCCAGCGCAAACAGGGTTAATATTATCAGTATGTAAATGACCGCTTTCGTGTGCGTGAGAAAATCCTGCAACGTGTAGAATATGATGTCCATACCTTTTAAGCCCCCATTCAACTAGTGACTGAAAATTACAAATAACAGATCACAATGACTAAGGTTTCAGTGTTCCCCGCTGCCGCTTCGCTTTAGACGGGATTTTCGCTTCGCTCCAATAGGTTTCAGCTTCTATGTTTCTTTTTCCTGACACCTGACACCTGACACCTGACACCTTATTTTTACTAATGCACATCCTCGTATTCGGGATGCTCATACAAAATGGGCATCCTGCTCACAATGAATCTAAAGGCGATAAGACCTAGAGTAACCAGAAAAACTGAAATAGCGATTTCCATCCAGCTGGGAAAATACCGGTCACTGGCGGGAAGGTGGTAGTTGAAGGCAACCAGTGACACATTGAAGCGGTTTACTATCACAGCAAGTACGGCCCAGGCGGAGGTCCATCTGATCAGTTGAACCTTCTTCTCCCGAGCCCCGATGGCAAAGCCCAAGCAGGCAACGCCGAAAAATCCAAAGAGTTCCACCAGGTACCACAGTCCGTAACCTGTTCCGAGCAGTCGCCATTCATCGTCCGCTCCTATCCCCAGCAGTTGGATGGCGATATAACCCGCTATGACATAGGCAGCGGCTTTGCCAAACCCTAAAGCTATGTCGTCTTTCTCCCGCAGGTGGGCTTCATCCATTTTATCGGCGAAAAAACGGTAGGAAAGCGTGGATTCGAATATCACCATAGACAACCCGGCAATAATGCTCGAGACAAAGAAGTAGACAGGTATAAAGGATGAATACCAGAGTGGGTGGAGTTTGGAAGGGGCAATGAGGAAAAGCGCTCCCAGGGACGATTGGTGCAGGGTGGAAAGTATTATGCCGAATACCACCAGTACCAGAGTAAATTTGACCGCGAGGTTCCGTGCTTTCTTCAAGCCGAGCCATTCCAGCGCTGCCGGCGAGAATTCCAGAAAGAGAACAGTGAGATAGAGAGCGACACAAGCAGCCACTTCGAACAGTATCGACGTTGTTCCTTGCTGCACCACAAACGGATAAGGCAATCGCCAGGGTCTGCCAACATCATAATGAAGGGCCAGAACCACAAGCGCGTAGCCCAGGAACCCGGTGAGCACAGCGGGACGTAACGCAGAATGGTACTTTTTCATGCCAAAGATATAAACGGCCGCGGCAGTTACATAGCCTCCGGCGGCCAGAGCCACTCCTGTCAGGAGGTCAAAGCCAATCCATATACCCCAGGCATTATTATCGGAAAGATTGGTTACCGCTCCCAAGCCTCCGGTAAACCGGCGAACAGTGAGGTACAATCCTATCAGCACAATTATGCCGGCAATAATATTGAAGGGGCTGATGAGTGATTTTTCGGTTGTAGTCGCTTCTTGGGACATTAGGAATTCTCCTCGGTTTCGGTTTCGGCAGCTGCTTCCAAAGCTTGCTTTACCGCGGCTTCTATGGCTTTTTCCTTCTCTTGGGCAGCCTTTTTCCAGGCCTCAGAAACCTTCTGATCAGCCTCTGCTTTTGCTTGTGCTATGACTTCGGCAAGGGCCTGCTCTTTCTCCTCCTTGGCAATCTTATCTTTCCTTTTGGACATTGCATAAATGCCCATTAGCAGGAGCGGCCAAGTTCCCACCACCATGGGGACCGCGGCCAGGGCACTTGAGGTGAACTGAGGAGCAGGTGTAATCCCCAGGTCTTCACGCATTCCTATTTTTTTGAAGGGGACTCCTGATAGATAAAGCCAGCTTGTTCCTCCCATCTCGTTCTCGCCATAGATATGATCCAGATAGCGACCAGGGTATCTTCGTATACGCTCGCGGGCTATATTGAGCAAGTCGGTGCGTTTGCCTAAAGTGAAAGATTCTGTGGGGCAAGCTTCTACGCATCCAGGGAGCTCGCCCTTGACGAGCCGCGTATCATAGCACATGGTGCACTTCCTGATCCGCGGGGTGAGGGCTTTATCATACTCGAAGGTGGGAATGTTGAATGGGCAGGCGAGCATGCAATACCTGCAGCCCACACAGACAGACGAATCGTAAGTAACTGCTCCCGATTTTGTCTTGGTGTATGCTCTAACAAAGCATGACGAGGCGCAGGCAGGCTCCAAGCAGTGATTGCACCCTGTTCTGGCAAATAATGGGGTCTTGACATTCACGCTGCCATCATACTTGTTGATGACCATATATTTCTCGGCATCTGTCCTTCTTTTGTTATCCAAGACTGAAAGGTCATCAAATGGGCGGTCTGGCGGAGGTAAGTCATTGACCTTGTTGCAAGCCGCCTCGCAGGTTCGGCACCCTATGCACTTGGTATTGTCGTACAGCACCCCAAGGCTGTCAGGATGACCCTCAAAGTGTTTGGTCGTGGCAGCATGAGCTATCTTGCCAAACGCACTGCCACTCAACCCTGCAGCGGTTAACCAGCCGAGAAATTTTCGTCGCGATAGGGACATAAACACACCTCAATAATTAGAACCAATGGCTAGCTATTTCTTCTGTTCCTTGTGACACTCGATGCAATTAAGCGAGTCAGGTTTTTTGATACCCATCTGCTGGTGGCATCCCAGGCACTGCTGATGATAGGCGCCCTTGATTCCAGGCCTCAGAAGTTCCTTCTCGTTAAAGGGCTTGCCATGGCAACTGTAGCAACGGGGAGGCTTCTTGGTAGCTGGGATATTATGATGGCACGCCTGGCAAATTGTACCCTTCTGGCTATGAAAGTATTGAGCCAGCTTGTCGTTCTTAATTTCAGTTACGAGCCGGCGGACAATCCTGCGGTGTGGAAAATAAACAGGCTGGTATTGATTCGACAGGTCCTCGATGGTAACCGTCTCAGGGATATCCTTGTCCCGATAGGTATCGGTCATGGCTGTTCTTGATTTCAACATCATGCTGGCTAGCTGTTCGGGCTTCGGGTTGGCAGTGCTGCGTTGCGGTGGCTTGTTATGGCATTGCACGCAGTAAGAGGTCTGTTGCCTACTCTCTATTGGCATGGAAGCATGGCAGCCCGCACAACTCGGTTTGCTTTGTCTGGAACCATGACATCCTAAACAACTCCTTTCGCTGTCGAGTTGGTGCATGGCCTGCTCAGACCTAACATAGTTGCCTTCCTTTTTGCCTGCGACAGAATGACAACTGCTACACGTATTCAAATCCGCGTGGTGACACACTCTGCAGGTATTATTGTATTTCTCATGAGATTTATGATCGAAAGGTACAGGACTCATCAAAACAGTCGGAGCCGTCTTTGGTCTTTTTACATCTGTCATTACTGCCTGGATGAGGACGACATCGGGCTGATTGCGCTTCATCCTGGGGACGTCCTTGATCCTTTGTATCAATTGAAGCTGCTGCTCGGCGTGGCAACCGCTGCATTTAATTGGCCCCGCTTTCTGGTCTTTAGCCTGTGCCGTCGTCTTCTTTTTGGCCAAGGTTTCTCTGTGGCACTGGATGCAAGATAGATGAGATGCAAGTCTCGTGGAAATCCGATTCTCTGCTGTCTGTTGCTTGTG
>JAUWKY010000214.1 GCA_030613915.1 Syntrophobacterales bacterium | reverse complement strand
ATGCTCTATGCGAGTTCTTGCAGTCCGAGTCGCTCTAAGGTTTCCGGGCGAACCGTTCCCTCCTCTGACCAGCCGCGAAGTTCATAATATTTGGGTAACATCTCTGGTACGCGGCTGACCTGACCCTCGGCCGGCCCATCTCCTATGGGCTCCTTGGTAAAGCGGTCCGGCAGTCGGTCATCTTCGCCTGTGAATCCGGCTTTACTATTGAACAGCCGTTCAAGGTTCCAGGCTCGCTCGCCGATCTCCATCAAGTCTGGAGCCTTGTATTGGGTTCCTAAAACTGCATTGGTCATTGGCACTAAATTACTGAATTTGAGCCCCAGCAGGAGCCAATTGCAGAACCCCAGACTGTCCATAACAGCAGTCATATCCTGGTACTCCCTAACCAGCTCCGGCTTGCCTTCAGTGTCCCAGGGGTCCATACTGTTGTGCACGCTTAAGAGCTCGTCAATGAAGGTATAACCATAGGCATGATGAGGTCCCTGGTTGCAGGTGGCGAAGTGGAGCCCCAGCCCTTGAATGGCTCGGGGATCAAATGATGCCAGAGGCGCCCCCTTCACCCCCATGAACAGTTCAGGAGAGCCAGAATTTTCCGCGAGGACTTTGCCGCCCACACCCAAGCGTTTAGCAAATCCTTTTTTTGTGGATACAAGCTCCATTCCTTTTACCAGGACGTCGGCGGCGCCAAACTTGAGATCCAGCTTGATGTCCTCCGACGAAAGAACGCCTCTTTCAACTAATTCCATGGCCGTGGCAAAAAGACCACCCGTGGCTATAGGGTCCAGTCCCATCTCCGCGCATAGCATATTGGCCCGCCCAACTGCCTCGAGATCCACAACACCCAGATTAGTGCCCAGAGAACCAATGGCCATGTAGGTCGGGGCCACTCCTTTGCCCTGGAAGATTGGATGTTTAAGATCAGTTTTTTTCAAACAGGCAATGGAACAGGCAAAGCATCCCCTGCTCCTCAAGGCAAAGGCGGAGGCAATGGCATCGGTACCCAGGTTCTTGATTTTTTCTACGGAGGCAGATTGAAAATTACTTTGAGGAAGCATCCCTTTCTGCTTGCATAGCTGTACCAAAAAGGCCGTGCCCCATTGGGGCATGAGCTCGGAGGTAATGGCGGCGCCGTTAAGCTTGTTGATCATGGTGGTCACTGCTTGCATCAAGCGGTTCCCATCAGCCACCTGAACCGACTGTTCTCCTTTTACCGCAATTCCCTTGAGATTCTTGGCCCCCATAATCGCTCCTATCCCACCTCCTCCAACGGATAGAAAGCCATCTGAGATCAAGGTTGCGATGGGCAGCTGCTGTTCACCAGCCGGACCAATGCAGGCCATGTAGGTTTCCCTGGCCCCCCAGTCATCTTTCATCTCCGCTTTAAAGATGCGCTCTGAGTCGATGGTATTTCGGCCCCATAGATGCAAAGCTGGCTTGAACAGAACCTTGCCATCCATGCGGCTCAGGACCCCGGGAGAGTCGGCCGTTCCTTCAATGATCAATGCATCGTATCCCGCAAACTTCAGTTCCGCCCCAAAGTGACCCCTGGTCTTGGCACAACCAATACCGCCTGTAAGCGTAGATTTGGAAACCACATAGCAGGAGGCCGCACTTATACAGCCTGTGCCCACCAGCGGTCCGGTGGCAAATACTATCTTGTTCTCCTCGGATAGGGGATCAATGGAGGAGTCCACCTCATCGCTGTAGATCTTGGTAGCCAAGCCTCGGCCACCTAGATAGGACTGCAACCATGCCTGGTCCACCTGCTCCACAGTGTACTTGCGCTGGGTTAAATTAACGCGCAGGATGCTTCCCATATAACCGTTCATTGTCTCAACTCTTTTTCAAACAGTTTCTCGGCAGGCACGGAGGCCTGCCCTACTGAAACCTTTTGTTTGACTGGTGGGGCGGGCCTCCGTGCCCGCCAAAAACAGTGAAAGATATATATAGTCGGGTGAACCTGCTCACGCAGAACCACCCGACCTACCTGCTCTTCTTACCCCATGCCCTATGCTTCTTTTACAACGGACCACTGACTACCGACCCTATGCGGCTCCCTTCAACCAGGCCTCGGTCTTGTCTTCCAGGGCTTTGTAGCCGAAGGTCACGCAGGCTGTTTTGCAGCAGCCACAACCGATACACTTGTCTGTTTCCACATAGATGGAATTCTGCTGATCCGATATGGCGTGGACAGCGCAGACGTGCATGGCGTAACAGTCCTTGCAGTTATGGGGACAGATAACGTTTAACATTGCCTTCCTCCTATCTAGCCCGGATATTTCATGAATCACCTGCTACGACCACAGATATGGACGTCCTTCCTGGCGTCCTCGGGTGTCGGACCCTGCGACGTACCATTCAGGTACGCCTCGGAACCAATCCCGCGGTAGCGCGGGACGGTTGCCAGGTGGCCCGCCCGCCTCGCCTGAGCGAGCAGGCTCGCGATGGCGGGCAGGCACGCCCATCTTCGCGGTCTCGCGACAGCAATTCATAAAATATCCGGGCTGTGTTTCTAGATGGTTGCTATCCTAGTATCTTGTCAATCTCTTCCAGGTCCTGCTCCATTACATAAGGGATGCCGGAGACATCAGCGGCCTCGCGGGTCAGGGCCACCAGATCATTGCGGTCAATGTGCTGCAGTGCGAACTTCCTGGCTCCGGCCATGAGCTGCTGCAGCCCTTGATGCATCCGGTCGATGTAAGAATACATGCCGATGGCTCCAGGCGGGAGTTTGGCAAAATCGCTGCCAAAGCGCTCTTTGAGCTCGGCGCCTACGGCAAAGAGCCTCTGGTATCCTTCTTCTACATCTTCGCCTTCCAACTCCATCTTTTCAGCCATGAGCTTGCCATGGGTCTTACCCACCATGGTAGCGGTCATGAGTGCCCTGCCGAGACAGATGGCCTTCACATAGGGTGCACCCAAGGCAATAGCCTTGAATAGATGATCTTCAAGAGACAGACCGCCTGCGATGGCAATGGGTGGAATGTAGGCACCTTTGGCCTTCAACCGTTCACACATCTGGTAGGTGAGGCACTCCAGTTGGACCGTGGGAATTCCCCACTCACACATCATCCGCCATGGGCTCATGCCCGTGCCGCCGCCGGCACCATCTATGGTGAGCAAGTCTATCTTGGCTTCGGAAGAGTACTTTATCGCCCGCGCCAGGTCAGCCGCCCGGTAAGCGCCGGTCTTGAGCGTCACATATTTGGCCCCCAGGCTGCGCAGCCGCTCAGCTTCCTTGTAAAAGGCTTCCTCGTCTACCATACCCAGACGGGAATGGCGCTCGAACTCGCTGATGCCTCCTAACTTAAAGGCCTGCTGGGCAGCGGGGTTGGTGGGGTCGGGAAGCACGATGTAGCCGCGTTCCTTGAGCTGCAACGCACGCTCTATACTTCGCAACTTTACCTCGCCACCAATATCTTTGGCGCCCTGCCCCCACTTGAGCTCGAAGATCTCCACACCCAACTTTTCGATGACATATTCAGGCACGCCAAGTTTGGTATCTTCCACATTGGCTTGGACAATAATGCCGCCCTTGCCGTCATGCCATTGTTTGAAAGCGTTGACGCGGCGCTCCATTTCCGGAGACTTGGAGATTTTTCCATTGCTGAATTCTGCCTGCGGGTCCATGCCACAGATATTCTCACCCGCGATGATGATTACTCCCGAAATGGCGGCTCCCACCGCCATATCTTCCCAATTGATCCGAGCGATGTCAGTGGATCCCACCGCACCTGTGAATACGGGAAAATCCAACTTGATGCCGCCGTCAGCACCTAGCTCAGTGGCGCAGTCAACGGCCGGGAAGGTGGCAACGTCCGGATCAGCCTCAACACCAACTGCCCCCACACAGGTTCCCTGGATACTAAAGTGGGAGAAATCCGCCGGATACTCTTTGTCCGATCCAGCGGTGATCTTCCCGAAAGGCTGCGGGTAGATCATCTCCCGCCCTTTGAGGGCCGAGCGTCCAATCTCGCAGGGACCCTCACAGCCGTCCAAGCATGTTACGCAAATGCCGGAAATGGGAGCGGCTTCGACCCTGGTTGTTGTGAGGGTAGCAGCGCTACGGTTCGGTTTGCTTAACGACATAATACCTTCTCCTTTCATCCTCCAATTTGAAAAAAATAAGGCGCCATTCCCTTTGGGAATTGGACGCCTTTGTCCTCTTAGCTGGGGAACATATTCCGCACACCCTTGTGCGCAATATGTGCTTACCACCGATTAATATAGCCTAATTTTTTTAGCTGTACTAATGAAATTTGTCAAGGGATTTTTGGAAAAAGCATAAGGAAAGGTGTCAGGGGGCAGGGATCGGGGGTCAGCAAGGATTGAGGTTGGAGGCAGATCATTGCGGATTTGGGATTGCGGATTTCGGATTTATAGATTTCCTACTGGATTCTGGCTACTAGTTTCTCAGCTTGTCGCGGCTGGAAAGCCGCTCCCACAGTTCGAAAAACTAGGGACTAGCTGTCGGATCAACCTCGCCAAGGCGAGAACGATCCGACCTACAATTCTCAAGAAAAGAGAATGTCTTTTGCCTCCAACCTCAAGCGCAGCGCTCCTCCAACCTTCAACTGACAGCTGGCTGCCTTTCTCGCCCGACTCTATGCTCTATGCCCTATGCTCTATGCTTACTTTCTACAGTTCTTCCGACAGCAGGATGGCCTCAGCCACTGCACGCATGGACTTGCGCGAGTCCATGCTGCGCTTTTGAATCCAGCGGTGCGCCTCCTCTCCGCTCATATCGCGCCGCCGCATG
>JAUWKY010000261.1 GCA_030613915.1 Syntrophobacterales bacterium | reverse complement strand
AGGCGATCTGGATTGGCAGCAGTTTTTACCCACCGCCCAGAAATGTGTTGATAAAGTTCATACCAGAATTGCTGCAGTCCCATCCTGGCAAGTGGAACGCCGTCGCTTATTGGGGGATAAACTCGGGTTACTCAGAATGTGGTTCCAGGAAGAGATCAACCACCACCAGGCCGGTTGGCGCTGGCTGGCTGAGGAAATTCCTTTCAAAGCGTTGAGAGTGGAAGGCTGGCCCACGGCACTCAGTGGTCGCATTGACCGCATCGACTTCCATCCCGAGGCCGGTCTACTTTGCTGGGACTATAAAAGCGGCTCCAGCCCGAACTCTGCAGATGTCTTCAAGTATCTCAGTGAACCGCAGCTGCCTGGCTATTTGCTGGCTTTACTTCAAGGCCTAATAGACATTCCTGGCCACTCTCCCCTGCAGGAATACCCCTTTCAGGCAGGCTACATAACACTCAAGTCAGAAAAAGACATCAAGTTAGACCGGCTCCAAGCTGACGCGAAGCGCTGGCAGCACTTCTTAGAAACTTGGAAGGAACGTCTGGTTGAACTTGGTCAACAGTTGCAGCAAGGTTACTTCCATGCTGCTCCTGTTCCAACTGCACCGGAGAGAAAGCGAGAGCAACTTTGCAATTATTGCGGCTTTCTTACCATTTGCGATCGGAAGCATTTTGAGGCGAGATAGAGCAAAGAAGAACAGTTTTCGAAAAAGTATATACAGCGTTTATCATCTCATCCCGTCATTCCGGAAGTCGCAAAGCGACTGTCCGGAATCTAGAAAAAAAATAGATAGCTGGATACCGGATCTCGTCCGCCGCAGGCGGACTCGTCCGGTATGACGATCAATCGTCTTCGTAGGGCCGGCCTCTGTGCCGGCCAAAAGTGGACTAACACGAATCACACAAATTTCTGGCGGATCCGGTGATCCGCCCCTACTAAGAGAACTTTCAAACATAAACAAATGTATCCTCTTCCCGACGAGAAAATACGGAACGCGGCCCTTGACATCCACCGCAGTTTCCACCTCGAGGCTCCCGCCGGCTCAGGAAAAACGTGGCTGCTTACGGGCCGTTACCTGAGGCTCCTTGCCGAGGTAGATCATCCCCATGAAATCCTGGCCCTTACCTTTACCAATAAAGCCGCCGGGGAAATGCGTCAGCGTATCCGTGACCTGCTGGACCGGGCGGCAGCAGGTGAACCGCCACGGTTTCCCCAAGAAGAACCTCTCGTGGAAGCTGCAGCGCGTGCCAATGAACGTCAGCCAACACACCGATTAGCAGCTCCCGACGGTCTGCGAATCATGACCTTCCACGGCTTCTGTCTCCACTTGGTGCAACGTGCCCCCCTTGAAGCTTCAGTGAGCCCGGGTTCCCGAGTCATACCTGACGAGGAACAAAAACAACTTCGCACCCAGGTGGCTGCTGCCACCATTCATAGGCTACTTCAACACCCGAGGAATGATCTTCTGCGCCAGGCGGTTGAAAACAGGCTGCTACGGTTAAATAACAATTGGCTCGCCCTTCGGGACCAACTTGCTGAGTTACTGGAACGGCGCGATCTCCTCCAAGACCTCCTTACACTCATAAGGTCTCATCATGACCCGCAGCAGTTGGAAACGATTTTGACTGATAGATTTGAACTCTTGCTCCAGTTTCAGCTGACCAGAGCCAGGCTTGCCTTTGAGCCCACGTTGTTGGGGAAAAGCTGGACCGATTTTATTGCCCACCTAAATAGACACGGAGCCGAGGCCGGCGATCGCTTGCCGGAAGCTTTACCTCCAGCCGAAGTCACCCACCTTGAAACCTGGCAAGAGATAGCCACAGTTCTTACTACCACTGGGGGTAAGCCCAGAAAACAGCTGGGGCCTGCCACAGGCTTCTACAGTGGTTTCAGTAAAAGCAGATGGGCGAAGGCAATACTGGAACTCCCACCGGAAACCCTGCACCATTTGCAGAACCTCAAGGCGCTGCCATCTGTGTCTGATGGTGCTGCAGATCTGGATGCTCTTTATGATCTTGTCCTGGTGGTGGGGGAAGCGCTTCGTCTCTATCGGTCAGTTTGTCGCCAACGGTATCTCCTCGACTACGTTGAACTTGAACAGGCGGCACTTCGTCTCTTCGATCTGGAGACTCCCACCGATTTGCAGTTATTCTTGGACAGGGGGATTCAGCATTTGCTCGTGGATGAATTTCAGGATACCAGCCGGAGTCAATGGCTGCTTCTCCAGCATCTTTGTAGTGGTTGGCTCCCTGACTCCGGCCGAACCCTTTTCGTGGTGGGAGATCCCAAACAGTCAATATATGCTTTTCGCAAAGCCGAGGTCTCTCTTTTCCTGGAAGCCAAAAAAGGATTACCTCTTCCTGGCCAGGATCGCTTTCCCTTGGAGTGTCTTCAGCTTGAGGCCAACTTCCGTTCACACCCTCGCTTGGTTCACTGGAGTAACGAAGTTTTCGGCCAGACGATTATGAATCAAGCTGATCATGAAGCTGACGAGGTCGCTTATGTGGACGCAAAAGCTCTGGTTGAGCCGACCCCTGATCAGCTCTCTTTGACTCTTTTTTCCTCAGAAGATCAAGGTGTCGATCCCCGAAAGGCCGAAGCAGAATGGTTGGGAAAGACAGTACTCCGTGAACTGCAGCAACTGCCTGACGGAGAAAAGATCGGCATTCTTCTTTTCGCCCGTACCCATTTGACTCATTACCTACAAGGTCTTCAAAACGCCGGGGTGGCAGTACAGGTGCAAGAGGGTGCACCCCTTTTGGCTCAACGTGAAGTCCTTCATCTGCGGCAGATCGCCCATGCCTTGGTGAGACCGCAAGACGACCTGGCCTGGGCGGCCCTGCTCCGTGCCCCCTGGTCCCAGCTTACCCTTGAACAATTTGTTCAGGTTGCGAGTCGACCTGAGCTCACTTGGCTGGAGAAGATCAGGGCTACAAAGACAGACTTCCCTATCGCGGCTAAATTGTGGGAGGCAATGGCAAGGGGTCGCCAGCGATTGGCTCGGGACGAGTTGGCCACATTAGTGGAAAGGGTCTGGGTGGAACTGGATGGCCCAGCGGCAGTGGCCTCCAATGGCTCCTCGGCGAGTGTGGCAAACAGCCGTTGTTTTCTGGATCTCTTGGCTCGCGCCGAGCAAGGAATTCCTGAGGAAACCCTGGTTAAGGCCGAACTGCTGCTACAGACTGCCTACGCCCCGCCTGACCCAGGCGCAACCCCCTCCCCTGTAGAACTGATGACGGTCCATCGGGCAAAGGGGTTAGAATTCGATGTGGTCTTCCTTCCCTTTTTGGACTGGCACCCTCTGAGTGGTGGCCGCGGATCTCAGCCACCCTATCTCATAGAGAGGCTCCCGGGTTCCGGCGGAGAACCACTTATTACTATGGCCCCGGACCGACGTCGGGACAAATCTGGTGCTGCATATCGACTGCTGCGGACCATTGGAGAAAAGAAAAGAGTGGCCGAAGCAAAACGGATCTTCTATGTCGCAGCAACCCGAGCGTGTCGGAGTCTCTATCTATGTGGAATCGTCCGGACAAAAAACGGCGAAATTGTACCCCGTAAAGAAAGCCCCCTTTGGTGGCTTTGTAATCATTATGGACTGAAGCAGTCTGAAAACGAAGAGCTCATCGCTGAAAATAACAGCCTTTTGGATCTCTACCTCAATCCCACTTTGACTTCTGCAGACGTGGACGAGCATGCCGCAGCGGCTGACCTGCCTGAACCGTTACCCTTTGAGCCAGAACCTCTGCCCTATACCACAGTTTCTCCGTCACAGCTCACAGAAAAGATCCAAAGAGAGGAAGATGATCCAAACGCCAGGGCTCGGGGAGCGGTAACCCACAGGCTTCTTGAGCATCTGGGAAAGGAAAATTCCTTGCCGCAAACCGCTGCCGTGGTTGCAGCGCTTG